>CAMDLY010000001.1 GCA_945902115.1 Lishizhenia tianjinensis
AAAATATATTGTTTGAATTTGATAAGGCCATTGTACAAAAAGTAGCCTATGGAGAATTGGAATCTGTAATTAATATCCTAGTTGATAGACCGAAAGTAAAAATAGAATTACAAGGACATACAGACGCCGTTGGGGAGGAAAGTTACAACGTAGGTTTATCAAAAAATCGAGTAAATGCAGTTCGTGATTTCTTGATTGCTAATGGAATTGAATCGGAGAGAATTATTTGCGATTATTATGGCGAGAAGAAACCAAAAAAGACTAATGATAATGCAGAAGGAAGACAACAAAACAGGAGAGTTGAAGTGAGATTCAAAGAGTAATACTTTAAAGCCGGGAAACCGGCTTTTTTTTGTTTTAAAGATCTTTGTTTATAGCATGCATGTCGTTGTGATTTTCCTCAATTTGATCTTTGATAAATTGAATACTTTTGGCCAACATAAAAATATCTTGAGTAGAGAATTTTCTCAACCAAAGCCAACTTTCATTTTCGTGATCTACAGCTCTTCCAATATGGTATAAAGTTTCGTAGTTGTTTTGAAGCAACCATTTTCCAGCTTGCTGCTTTCCCTCTGCCAAATGGATCATTGCCAATAAGTGTGCATAACCATTCTTTAATAACCAATCTCGAGGTTCATCTTTGAGGTAAATGGCATGAACACTAAAAAATAATTCAGGATAACCGTTATCTTTTAACCAAGACTGTATCTCTTCATTTCCTTCAACAGCTTTAGCCCAAGCCAAAATTACCAACGCCGGGTAGTCAATTGGCTTAAGAGATGCAACCGACAAAGGTTCTGGGTTCTCTGTTTTTTTCTTTTTAAAAAATTTCTCTATCATGCGAAAAACATATAGGCTACTAAAATAGCAACAATTCCTCCAATTAAATCACAAACTAACTCTGCTTGCGAGGCATTACGAATATTTATGGGCAGTTTGTGCAAAATTCTGTTTCAATAAATATGTAACTGGGTTTGTTGTTTTAGTTAAAAAACCAAGTAGCCACCAAAATTGCTGTTATTACACAAATTAAATCAACCAAAAGCATCGTTCCTAAAGTGTAGCGCGTATTCTTTATATTTACAGATCCAAAATAAACTGCAATAACGTAAAAAGTTGTTTCCGCACTGCATTGAAAAATACAGCTCAATCGACCAGTAAATGAATCCACACCAAAAGTCCGCATAGAGTCAATCATAAATCCACGTGACCCACCCGAACTAAAAGGACGCAACATTGCAACAGGTAAAGAGTCTGTAATTTCTTTAGCAACTCCCATTAAGGAAAATATAGAGGATATTCCGTTACTCAAAATCTCAAACAAACCTGAATTTCGAAACAAAGAAATTGCCACCAACATTCCCAAAACATATGGAAAAATGGTGACTCCAGTTTTTAAACCACTATGAGCACCCGAAACAAAAGCATCAAAAATGGTTGTATTTCTCTCTGAAAACTTTTTTTCTTGTAAAAAAGAAAAAATCAATGTAAATCCAATAATTCCAATTAAAAGCAAGCTAGAAAAGTTGGAAGTGAAAAAATTTTTACCAATTAAGTCCAATTGATTAATGTAAAGCAGTAGGCCAACAATTCCTGCCAATATACCCATCAGTACTGCTATCAATGTTGCGCTTTTAAAATTGATCTTTTGTTTGATTCCAACAAGTAAAAAAGCTGCAATCGTTCCTATAAAAGAAGTAATAATACATGGCAACATCACATCTGCGGGATTGGTAGCATTTTCCGCAGCTCTGTAACCAATTATGGAAGTTGGAATCAACGATAAGCCTGCAGCATGCAAACACATAAACATAATTTGAGCATCACTTGCTTTATCTTTATCTGGATTTATTTCCTGTAAACTTTGCATAGCTTTTAAACCAAAAGGTGTTGCCGCAGAATCAAGACCAAGAAAATTGGCTGCAAAATTTAACGTCATATATGAAATAGACTCATGATTTTTAGGTATCGATGGGAAAACTTTTACAAAAAGTGGACTTAGGCGCTTCGCCAATCTTTCAGCTGCTCCGGAATCAATTAATAACTGCATTAAGCCGCAGAAAAAAGCCAAATATGCAATCAAAGGGATCATCAAATCCAGTAAAGTATTTTTACAAGTTGCTAATAGACCGTCAGATTTCTGCACTCCACTAAAAATTTGAACAGTTTTATTTTTGAAGATATAGCTCGTATCCGGATCTTCATCATTTAAATTGACAACAACTAGTGTATTAGGCACTTTTTGAAGTGAATCTCTGATTTCAATTGGGATATTTTGCAAGTAAGTTTCCTTGATAAGAATAGGATCGTCTTTTTTACCGTTTAGAACATAATCAATTGAATATTGGTTGGATGAAAAAAGACCCACAACAATAAAAACTATTGAAGAAATAAAAATAACTAACCAGAACCGACTAAGTACCATAGAACGAAATTGAATATTTTTTTATTGACATCGAAACATATTATAAAAATCTATTAACAAAAAATATTGAATTACTCTTCTGTTCCTATAAAATAATTTGAAAAAGGTCTTTTTAAAGGACTTTACAAATTTTATTCTTGAAAAGAGTAATTATCTAAAGTACACCTTAACTAATCATTAAAACAATAGTTTACCTATTGATATAAACGAATTGATGTGAAAAAGTAATGTATAACATGAATTTTTCTAAACCCTATTTCATTAATTTCCTACCTTTGAAGGTAATGCATATGAAATTATTAAGTCTTATCTTGTTACTATGTATTTCTCAACTTACTTATTCGCAAGTCAGGTTGAGTTCTAATGACTGGCAAGATATCTCCTCGTTAAAAGATCATATCGTGAAGTCAGGCGGAATAACCGAGGGTTTATTGAGAAAATACCCACTTCAGTTAATTGGAGGCACCCCGTATCTTTCTTTTATTGGAAAAACAGACTCTACCTTTTCGAAAGAAAATAACCTGTTCATAGAAAATGGTATTCTCGTTCATTCAAAAATAGGCGAAATTGCCAGTATTAAAATACCGGTCAATTTCTTGACTAATGAAATAAGAATTCCTGGTTTTCTTGCCATTCAGTTGGCTTCAAAAATAGGTAATCAACTTGATAAGGCTGTCCAAGACACTCGCGCTGATAGCGTCCACCAAGGAATTGGTTTACCAGAAAGCTATTCTGGAAAGGATGTATACATAGGTATCACCGACTGGGGTTTTGATTACTCCTCACCTATGTTTTACGATACCTCTTTGCAACAAACAAGAATTGTCGCCGCATGGGATCAATATAAACTCAGCGGACCGTCGCCAATACCATTTGGATACGGAACTGAGTATGACTCACCAGCAGAGTTATTGAGTGCAGGATCCGACACGGCAAATATATACTCCTACTCTACCCACGGCACTCATGTCGCTGGAATTGCAGGCGGCAGTGGCGCGGGAACTCAATACAAAGGAATCGCCTACGATGCCAATTTTTTGTTTTGTACATTTCTTGTGGATGAAGCGGCCGTTCTCGACGCTTGGCAATGGATGTACAATAAAGCACAAGCAGACGGAAAAAGACTGGTGATAAACATGAGTTGGGGCTTATACCATATGGGTACCTTAGATGGTTCTTCCATGCTAAGTCAGGCTATTTCGGCCTATGCTGATTCCGGTGTGGTATTCGCGAATTCTGGCGGTAATAATGGAAATGTAAATTTTCATATAAAGAAACTATTTACTCCGCAGGATACCATTGTAAAATCAAAAATTGATTTTTACTCATACAACTCCAATCCGAATATGTGGGGACAAAGTATTCACGCTTGGGGAGAGGTCGGAAAAAGTTTTTCAACAGGCTTTTCTATACTCAATAGCGCAGGGGCAACCTTAGCTCAATCTCCACAATACACCACTATAAGTACCATAAACGCAGTAGATTCTTTCGTTATTGCTGGATTCGATACTATATTTTATAAAATTTCAGCTGATGCCTCTCACCCTTTAAATGGAAAACCTCAAATTAGAATGCGCGTAAAAAATACCAATACCTCCTTGCGAGTCATTATGAAATCAATAGCAACAAGTGGTACTGTGCATTATTGGAATGTTACTGAGTTATCTAATGATGTTGGCAACTGGGGAATGCCTTTTTCAACGTCCGGATCGGGCACAGTGGCGGGTAATAATGAAAACGGTATTAGCGAGCCCTCTTGTTCAGACGATGTAATAAGTGTAGCTGCCTATGCTACACAATATCCAACTCAAAGCGGTAATTTAGTTGGAGGGGCAATTGCATCCTTCTCAAGTGTCGGCCCAAGATATGACGGTGTTATGAAACCCGATATTGCGGCTCCAGGTGTCTCTATTATTTCGTCGATATCGTCATATACCGATGTGGCTGTAACCTCTCTAGCAAATGTAAATTTCAACGGTCGAACATATCACTTTGGAAAATTTTCAGGAACCTCCATGGCATCACCCATGGTAGCAGGAATAGCCGCATTGATTTTAGATGCTAACCCCTACTTGTCGTCACAACAAGTGAAAGAAATTATTATGCAAACCGCGCGCGAAGACAACTACACAGGCAGCATACCTGATTCAGGTAGCGTGAAGTGGGGTGCAGGTAAAGTAAATGCGTATGCAGCAGTGAAATTGGCCTTACAAACCATCGGATTTGAGCATACCCCCACAGAATTAGAATGGAATGTTTACCCAAATCCCGTAATAAATGAGCTGCACTTTACTATTGTTGAGGATTTACCTGAAATAGCGGAAATCATTGATATTGAAGGCAATGTATTTGAAAAAACCATCCAAGATGGAAAGCTCCGTGTGTCTGATCTCGCTCCAGGAACCTATTTCATCCGTTTAATTGTTAAAGAGAGGGTACAACAAGAGCGTTTTATTAAAATATGATCAAACAACTAAGCATCAAGAACTTAGGAATAATTTCTGATCTTGCTCACCAAATATGGCCAATAGTATATAAAGAAATGCTAACTGAGGAGCAGATATCATATATGCTAAGCAGGATGTACGATTTACAAATTCTCGAAAAAGCATACCTCGGTGGGGATACATTTTACACCTATAATTTCAATAAGGAGGATCTTGGATATATTCATTTATGCGCTAAAGATTCAGAACTAAAACTTGAGAAAATTTATGTTCTTCCGAGTTACCATAAAACTGGGATTGGTGCTAAACTCATAGATTTTTGTATCGAGTATGCATCAAATAATAATTTTTCAGCTATTTACTTACATGTTAATCGCGAAAACCCCTCGGTTAATTTCTATCTAAAAAAGGGCTTTATAATTGAAAAAACCGAAGACTTCGATATTGGTAATGGGTTCTTTATGAATGATTTTATTATGAAAAAATATATTTAAAATGTTTTTTTTAATTATGCATGCATAACATATAAAACTTTATTATATTTGTTAGAAAACCGGCAAATATGAGCACACCCATCAAAGGAGGAGAATTTATCATCCGAAAAACATTACCCAACGAAATTTTTACACCAGAGGAATGGACTGAAGAGCACCGAATGATCGCTCAAATGTGTGATGATTTTATTGAACAAGAGGTGATTCCGCATATCGAGAGAATTGATAACATGGAAGCTGGCTTAATGCCTTCAATAATGGATAAAGCCGGGCAGCTTGGAATGCTTGGACTATCAGTTCCTGAAGAACTAGGAGGCATGGGAGTGGATTTCAAGACTTCATTACTCGCTACAGAAAGACTGGGAACAGGATATTCATTCTCTGTGGCCTTTGGAGCTCACACTGGAATTGGAACTTTACCCCTACTCTATTATGGCAACGAAGAACAAAAATCAACATATATTCCCAAGTTAGCAAGCGGTGAATGGAAAGCGGCATATTGCCTGACAGAACCAGGTTCTGGATCAGATGCCAACTCAGGAAAAACAAAAGCAACTCTCTCAAGTGATGGTTTATTTTATTCCTTGACGGGCCAAAAAATGTGGATAACAAATGCCGGATTTGCGAACTTATTTACGGTATTTGCAAAAATTGATGACGATAAAAATCTAACAGCATTTTTAGTTGAAGCAGATAGTGAGGGAATTTCACTGAACCCTGAAGAGAAGAAAATGGGAATCAAGGGATCTTCAACACGACAAGTATTCTTCAACAACGTAAAAGTACCAGCCAAAAACATGCTTTCTTCGAGAGAAAACGGATTTAAAATTGCCTTAAACATTCTTAATATCGGAAGAATAAAACTAGCTGCAGGTGTTTTGGGAGGTGCAAAAGGAACGATTACTGAGGCCATAAAATATGCCAATACACGCGAACAATTTGGCAGACCAATTTCGAAGTATGGAGCTATAAGATATAAACTTGCAGAATGTGTTATTCGCGCATATACCGTTGAGTCTGCTACTTATCGTGCTGGACAAAATATTGACGATGCGATAAATGGATTAATAGATGCAGGAATGGATAAATCAGAGGCTACTCTGAAGGGTATAGAACTATTTGCCCCAGAATGTGCTATTCTGAAAGTAGCAGGTTCAGAGGCATTGGATTTTGCAGTAGATGAAGCCGTTCAAATTTTTGGTGGTATGGGTTATTCCGCTGAATCATCTGTGGAAAGAGCGTATAGAGATTCTCGCATAAACAGAATATTTGAAGGAACAAATGAAATAAATAGAATGCTCACAGTAGAAATGGTTTTAAGAAGGGCCATGAAAGGTGAACTAGATTTAATGGGGCCCGCAATGAAAGTGGCCAGTGAATTAATGAGTATTCCCGAAAGCACCCTAGGTTCGGATGAAATTCTAGGTGAAGAAGAGAAATTATTAGAGGGCTTTAAGAAGTGTATGCTGATGGTCGCAGGATCTGCTGTTCAAAAACTCATGCAAACCCTTAGTAAAGAACAAGAAATATTGATGAATATTGCCGATATCGCTATTTGGACTTATTTGGCCGAGTCCACACTGCTGCGCGTTCAAAAGAAACTTGCAAATGAAGGCGAAGAGAAATGTGCTGTTGAACTTGCCATTGTAAAAACCTATTTTTACGATTGTGCAGATAAAATAGAGAAGACAGCGAAAGACGCTATCTACAGCTTTGCTGATGGTGATGAGGCACGTATGATGATCATGGGCCTCAAAAGATTTACCAAAACTGGGACACATAATCCAAAGGCTGCTCGACAAGTAATTGCTCAATATGTAATTGAAAAAAATAGCTACTGTTTATAAGTCTCTTCATAAGTTCACATAGGCTTAACATAGAAAACTGCATATTTAATGTGCTTTTTTACATTTTTGTAATATGAATCTTATCAATAGGGATATAAGTTGGCTTGGCTTCAATGAGCGAGTTTTACAAGAAGCTACTGACGAAACTGTTCCTTTGGTAGAAAGAATGCGCTTTTTGGGGATTTATTCCAATAATATGGATGAATTCTTCAGGGTGCGTGTGGCTAATATTCGCAGGTTGACTGCCTTTAAAAATCAAAAAATAGATGGCTTCAATGGAACAGCCGAAGAACTGTATAAGGAAATTCGGTTAATTGTCCTCAAACAACAAGAAAAATTTAAATTGGCATACGAGCAAATTGTTCAAGAATTTGCGCAACATCAAGTAAGGGTAATAAACGAAAAACAACTTTCAGAACAGCAACTTGTATACCTCAAGGATTATTTTTTAAAGGAGCTCCAACACGATATATTCCCCCTTATTTTAGAGAAAAAACATGAGTTTCCAAAACTGAGGGATTATGCTATCTACCTCGCCATCAAGCTTGAGGATATAAAAGGAAAAATTAGATATTCACTAATACAAGTGCCAAGTGACCGAGGGAGATTCGTTACCGTACCAAACGAAACATCTAAAGACGTTATTTTAATCGATGATATTATTCGGCTTCAATTAAATGAAATTTTTTACATATTCAATCCTGTAAAAGCCGATGCTTATACCTTCAAATTTACGAGAGATGCTGAATTGGATTTAGACGATGATTTAACTACGACTTTTATTCAAAAAATTGAAAAAAGTATCAAACAACGTAAAAAAGGTATACCCGTAAGATTTGTATACGACTCAAAAATGCCCAAAGACTTACTGGACTTTTTACTCAATTCACTTAATCTTAAATTTGGACTAAATACAATCCCAGGTGGAAGGTACCACAACTTCAAAGATTTTATAAGTTTCCCAGACTTCGGAAATCCTGATTTTTTATTTGAAAAACAGCCACCAACAGCGCATCCCAAAATTCAATATACCAAAAGCATCATTAAAGTCATACAGAAAGAGGATATTTTGCTTCATTTCCCTTACCAGCGATTCGATCACATAATAGATCTCTTACGAGAAGCTGCCATCGATCCAAAAGTAAGCAGCATAAAAATTAATATATACCGAGTAGCAAAAAATTCAGATATCATGAAAGCTTTGCTCGCAGCTGTTTTTAATGGTAAGGAGGTAACCGTCGTTATGGAATTACAAGCTAGATTTGATGAAGAGAATAACTTGTATTGGAGTAACAGACTGAAAGAATTTGGCGCACGCGTCATCTATGGATTTCCAGGATTAAAGGTACATTCTAAGCTGCTACAAATTGTTCGAAATTCTAATCAAAAAGAAGAACATATTACCTATATCGGAACAGGTAACTTCAATGAAAAAACGTCTTTAATTTATTCTGATATCGCCTTTCTTACATCCGATAGGGAAATTGCACTCGAAGTAAGGCGCGTTTTTAAACTCATTGAAAATAATTTTGATAACGGTACATACAAGCACTTACTGATTTCCCCTTTCAATACTAGACGTAAATTATTTAGCCTTATCGACAGGGAAATTATGCACGTAAAGAAAGGAAAAGAAGGTTATATCCGCATGAAACTGAATAATCTTACAGACAAAAAGACCATAGAAAAACTCTATGCTGCATCTTCGGCAGGAGTTAAGATTCACCTCATCATACGTGGTATATGTTGTTTGAAACCGCGCATCAAAGGATTAAGCGAGAATATTGAAGTAATAAGTATCGTCGATCGTTATTTGGAACATGCCCGCTTCTTTATTTTTTCAAACAACGGAAAGCCACAATATTTTCTTTCCTCTGCTGACTTGATGGAACGAAACCTTGACCACCGAATTGAAGTTGGTATTTTTATTCAGTCACAAAAACTCCAAGCGGAACTTGACTTAATCTTCGATTTTCAATGGAGAGGAAGTGTGAAAGCCCGACTGATTTCTTCTGACTCAAAAACGAGGTATAGAAAGAGAAATATCCCTCCTTTTCACGCTCAACTTGAATTGTATAATCACTACAGAACCATGTAATATAAAGTAAATGAGTAACTTTACTTTCTAATCCTGCTATGATTTACATCGGAAAAATAATTCAACAAACTACTAGAGCAATAATTCCTGCCCGCAAAACAAGGCGAATAAACGCTTTACTTACCCAAAAAAAAGTGTTAACCCGATTAATTAGAAAGGCAAGTATTACCGAGTTGGGATTCCAATATTCCTTTGATAAATTGATAAAGCCTATTTCCGGGGTATCTATTTCAGCATTTCAACGCCAGGTCCCTATTACCACTTATGAAGAGTTTTATGATTTATGGCTTAAAAGACAATTAGCAGGTGAACGAGATATCGCTTGGCCAGGAAAAATTAAGCATTATGCTTTATCTTCTGGCACCACCGGTTCTCCTAGCAAGAGATTACCTATATCTAAACAAATGATTCGCAGTTTCAAACTGTCAAGCCTAGGTCAGTTTAATGTTTTATATAGAGAAAATTTACCCGTTAGCTTTTATAAATGTCAAATATTGACAATTGGTGGTTCTACGAAGTTAACAAAAGCAGCAGGTTATTTTGAAGGAGATTTAAGCGGGATTCTTCGTAAACATACTCCCATAGTAGCCAGAAATGTTGCTTTGCCAGGACCAGAAATTACCGATCTCAAAGATTTCCCCGACAAACTGGCAAAAATAGTTTCTGAAGCACCAAAATGGGATGTGGGCGTTGTAGCAGGAATTCCAACTTGGTGTGTAAAAGTAATGGAAGAGATAGTAAGCCATCACAAAGTTGACAGCATTCATGATATCTGGCCAAATCTGAAGGTGTATGTTCACGGTGGAGTGTACATGGATCCTTATCGATATCGATTGGATGCATTATGCAAAAGTCCGATAATCTTATTGGATACTTACTTAGCAAGTGAGGGTTATTTTGCTTATCAAGATTCTCCTGAAAAAAGAGGGATGAAGTTATTGTTAAATCGTGGGATTTTTTTTGAATTTATTCCTTTCAATAAAAGTCACTTCGATGCTGCCGGCAATATCTTAAATAAATATAGTGCATTAACCATGGAACAAGTTGAAGAAGGCGTCGATTATGCCATAGTTATCACTACAAATTCAGGTTTATGGAGATATATACTAGGAGATTTAGTTCAGTTTTTAGACAAAATAGAAAAACGAATTATAATCTCAGGTCGCATAAAGCAAACACTTAACTTATGTGGCGAGCACCTTACCTTGGATAACCTAAACATGGCTGTACAGCAAGTTTCTGTAAATCTTAATCTCTATCTCACCGATTACACCATTATCTCACGGCAAAAAGAACAATTTCACGAGTGGTACATGGAGGAGCAGGTTGGAATTGATGCAGATAAACTCATGCAACTTATTGATAATAAAATAGGTGAACTCAACGATGATTACGCTTATGTCAGAAAACATGCGTTAAAAAAACCCGTACTCCGTTTTATTAAACAAAGTGGTTTTTACGATTTTATGAAATCCCAAAATAAATTAGGTGCTCAACATAAAATGCCTCGCGTTCTGAATAGCCAACAACAAAAAGATTGGGAAGACTTTTTCAACTCACTTTAACGTCCTGAAAAAATCATTTAGCTACCCTAAAGTTCCTTAATTTTATCTAGTAATCTCTTTACCTTTTTTTCCTCCACACGAAGTATAGTTTCTGAAAAAGCAGATTCTTCGTCCAATAAAACCTTCGAAGTGCCTGAGAAATGAATTGATCTTACCTTTGCATCCTGTATTAAGCGCTGCACATTATTAGTATTAACTCCTCCCCCTGGCATTATTTCTATACGACTACTAGACCAAGCAATCATTTGCTGTAAGATATGGAATCCATTATCTACGTTAGATGAGAATCCAGATGTTAAAACTCTATGAAAACTCAAATCGATTAATTCCTCCAATGATCTCCTCCATTCTATGCTCTCATCAACAGCCCGATGGAACGTTAAGTGTAAATTACCGGCTTGTTCTTTAACTCTAGTTAAAAATTCCAAGTCTAATTCAAAATTCTCTTTCAATGCCCCAATGGTTATGCCTGCGGCACCATTTTCCTTAAAAAATTTGATATCATCAAGCATCACTTTTTTTTCCTCTAACGTATATGAAAAACCACCAGCTCGAGGCCGAATAAGTACGTGAGTCTCTAGCTGTAAGTCCTTAGCAAATTGAAATAATCCAGGAGATGGTGTCAAGCCACCTTGATCTAAATCTTGACAAAGTTCAATACGTGTGACATCATACTTCGCAGCAATTGACAAGGATTCGACAGAGGAGGCGCACAATTCAACAGCAATAGATCTACTCATGGGGCTAAAATTCGTAATTTTTTGAAAGTTAATCATTAATGAAGAAATAAAAAGGGTCTAATTTCTGTATATTTGTGCTAAGTAGTAACACGAATATGGCCACTAAACTTTCGGAACAACCTGTTCAACAATTGAAATTTGAAGAATTCAAACAACATATCTTGGCTGATTTTCGCTTAGCTTGTGAATCCCGGGAAGCATCGCTTTTAGGTCGTAAAGAAGTTCTTACTGGTAAGGCGAAGTTTGGAATTTTTGGGGATGGAAAAGAACTGGCACAAATTGCCCTTGCCAAACAATTTCAGTTGGGAGATTTTCGCTCAGGTTATTACCGAGACCAAACAATCATGTTAGCGATAAATGAAATGACTATCCAACAATATTTCGCCGGTTTGTACGCACACACGGATGTAAATGTTGAGCCTCTTTCTGCAGGTCGTCAAATGGGCGGTCATTACTCCACGCGCAATTTAGACAAAAATGGTAACTGGAAAAACCTGATGGAACAACGAAATAGTTCATCAGATATTTCACCTACTGCCGGGCAAATGCCACGACTCGTAGGTTTGGCGCAAGCTTCGAAAGTATTCAGACAAAACGTAAAGTTACATACCGAGGAATTTCATAAGTTTTCAAATAAAGGCAATGAAGTTGCTTTCGGAACTATCGGTGACGCCTCAACTTCTGAAGGGCCTTTTTGGGAATCCATAAATGCCATGGGTGTTATGCAGGTACCGGTCGTGATGTCTGTTTGGGACGATGGATATGGCATCTCCGTTCCTCGAGAATATCAAACAACAAAAGGAAGTATTTCGGAAGCACTTGCAGGAATGCAGCGCACCAAAGATAAACCAGGATACGAAATTTTCGTTACTAAGGGATGGGATTACCCTCACCTATGTGATACGTATGAAAAAGCGGTGAAAATCGCACGTGAGGAGCATGTTCCCGTGTTGGTGCATGTGCAAGAGGTCAATCAACCACAAGGACATTCAACATCTGGATCACACGAGCGTTACAAATCTGCTGAACGCATGCAGTGGGAAAAGGATTTCGATTGCATCACAAAGTTTCGTGAGTGGATTTTAACTTTCAACGCAAATGGCTTAGTTCTAGCCGATGAGGCGCAACTAGATGAGATAGCGAAAGAAGCTAAAGACTCCGTTCGAAATTCTAAAAATGAAGCCTGGAAGGCATTTACAGCAGATATCAAAAAGGATATCGACAGCCTATTACCCATTTTACATTCTTTGAGTCAAGATGCCGAATGTGGAAAAAGTATTGAAGCGATTGCGGCAGAAATGGGAAAAGCATTTGAACCCATGAGAAAAGATATTCTTGGGTATGCAAGACGTGCACTTCGTTTGGCCGTTAATTCTGTCTCACCCTCTAAAAAATCACTTCAGCAATGGATTCAAGAGGCAATTAATATCAATTTTGATCGATACAGCTCTGTTCTTCACTCTGCCTCATCTCACGCTGCTACGAAAATACCTGCTATTCTTCCAGAATACGATGCAGATGTAAAGATGGAGGATGGAAGAATAATTTTACGCGAAAACTACCGAAAATTATTAGAAAAATATCCTGAGGTACTTGTTTACGGTGAAGATGCTGGGAAGATTGGAGGGGTAAACCAAACATTAGAAGGTTTACAAGATCAATTTGGTGAAATACGCGTTTTCGACACTGGAATTCGAGAATGTACCATTATAGGACAAGGAATAGGTATGGCCATGAGAGGGCTTCGCCCAATTGCAGAAATCCAATACCTAGATTATTTATTGTATGCGATCCAAGTTTTGTCCGATGACTTAGCTACCGTGCAATACCGAACTAAAGGTGGTCAAAAGGCACCGCTGATTGTTTCCACGCGTGGTCATCGGCTAGAAGGCATTTGGCATAGTGGTTCACCAATGGGTATGATTATCAATGCTGTTAGGGGAATACACGTTTGTGTACCCAGAAATATGACCAAAGCGGCAGGTTTCTACAATACACTGTTAAAAGGAGATGATCCTGCAATTGTCGTTGAACCTTTGAATGGATATAGAACGAAAGAGAAATTACCCAACAATATCGGAGAATTCTGCGAACCTCTTGGTGTTCCTGAAATTGTAAAGGAAGGTAGAGATGTGACAATTGTCTCTTATGGTTCAACATTTAACTTATGCCAACAGGCTGCCTCTGCACTGGAGGAAATGAATATTTCTGTCGAGTTGATAGATGTTCAAACTTTGTTGCCATTCGACGTTAACCACCTCATTGCTGAATCCTTGAAAAAGACTAATCGCTTATTGATTATAGATGAAGATGTCAGCTCTGGAGCAAGTGCCTATATCTTAGATAAAATCATGGTGGAACAAGGCGGTTATTATCACCTAGATTCAAAACCAATAACCCTAACAGCGAAGGATCATCGACCAGCTTATGGTACTGATGGAGATTATTTCTCAAAACCAAGTATCGACGATATTATAGAAACAACTTACAGTATTATGCACGAGGTGAATCCGAAACGCTTTCCTTCCCTCTATTAAGTTTAAACAAAATCTAAGGAATCAACGTCTCTTTAGTTTTCGAGAAGTGCTCTACTCATAAAATCTATTCAATATAATCTGATTCGAAAAGGCATTCGCATTTGAACTCCAGTCATAGATTCCAGTTTTTTAAGTTCTTTATAATAAGCCAGTAATTCTTCTGGAAGTTGCTGAACAGAGTTTTCGTCTTCTTCTTCTTCTTTTTCGTTTTCATCTTCGAGAAAATCCATCAACTTATCTGCAAAATCTTTTTCTACTAAAGGATAAAAAATAACTTCTTCTTTATCGCCATTAATCAATATTGCTGCATAAGCTATTGCCGCATTCAATCCGCCAATTTCATCAACCAAACCGATCTTTACTGCATCTGAACCGGCCCAAACCCTACCTCTTGCGATTTTATTTACGTTATCCTTTGTCATTTTCCTTCCTGCTGCAACTTTAGTCAAGAAATCATCATAAATTTTGTCCACCTCCTCTTGAGTGACGCTTAACTCATCTTTCGATAATTTACGATTCAATGACAAAACACTGTGTTTATTTGTGGAAACTCTGTCAAAGGTGATTCCTAGCTTATTTTCTAACATTTTACCGGTGTATGGAATCATACCGAATACTCCAATAGAACCAGTTATGGTCGTATTTTCTGCAAAAATTCGATGTGCCGGAGCTGCAATATAATATCCTCCTGAAGCCGCCACATCACCCATGGAAACTATGACTTTCTTTTTGGCTTTCGTCAACATCACTTCACGCCAAATTTCATCACTTGCTAAAGCACTTCCACCTGGACTATTGATTCGAAAAACAACAACTTCTATATCCTCTTCCTCTCGAACTTTTTGCCATAATTTACAAAGTTTTTCGGATGAAATACCAGCGCCCTCCCTAGATATATCACCTTCTGCAACTATTACGGCTATTTTCGGTTTTTCTACTTGTCGAATTTCTTGCTCTTCATAAAAGAAATACTTTCCGTATTTCTCCATTGCCATTAAATTCACATCACTTGGATCATTTATACCCATTTTTTTCGCCAGTAATTGTATTACCTCATCACGGTATTTAACCCCATTGATGAATTTGTAAGTTACCGCATCTTGCATACGTCGTATGGACAAACTGTCGGCATAAATATTCAATTGCGCTTCACTAATCCCCTTTTCTTTAGAAATTTCTTTGCACATATCTCCCCAAATAGCTTTCATATAGGTCCTAGTTTGTAACCTACTGGAATCACTCATTTCTTTTCTGTAAAACGGTTCTACAGCGCTTTTAAAATCATTATTTTTTCCTCTAATAATCTCCACCTCGACATCTAATTTTTCTAGTAATCCCGTATAAAACATTACCTCTCCTCCTAATCCTGTCCATTGAAATACAGATGTTGGAAACCCGTATACTTCATTCGCAGCAGAGGATATGAAATATGTTTTCTGAGATATATATTCCCCCGACAGATATGCCACTACGAACTTCCCGCTCTTCTCAAAATCATCTATTGCCTTTCGAATTTCTTTTGCAGTAGCCATACCACAACTGACATCACCGAGTTCCAAAAATAATCCTTTAATATTGTCGTCATTTTTCGCCTTATTCAAGCCATAAAGAATATCCGGAAGCCCATTTTTTTGTTTGAATGAAAAGGTACTTAAAGATAAATCGCTGGAACTTTTCTCTGCGATTTCCCCATCTAATTTCATGTGTAGAACGGTGTTCTCCTTGACTTCTAATTCATCATCACCAATACCAAAAAACAAAGTGAATACTCCAAAAAGAGACAAAACATAAATTATTGTTGATGGTATACCACCTATCATCACCGCCAAAAAGCTCGGCCAAAATATTTTTCCAAATTTAATTTTGTTCTCTGTCATAGTTAAAATAAATTTCCAAGTTTTAGACTTGAATTTACAATATTCATTTTGAGGGAAAATCTGATTTCCCTGCTATATTGATTGAATTTCAAGGGATTAATGGCGTTTCCAGCACGATATAATGGAAAATACATGCTAAATACTGGTCCTAGACGCAACCCTAATCCCGCATTAACAGCAGATTTACTACCTGAAACACCGGCATCGACAAATACACCAAAAATTTTCGGAATATATGGTAATTCAGAAAAGATACTTAGCGTTGTCAAGTTTTCAACTCGTTGGTTTCTATCATTTGCCGTGTTAAACCCTCCCATATTATTCATTCGTTGATTACTCCAAATTCCGTCTGGCTGGAACCTACCAAAATAATACTCTTCCATGTAGATGTCTTGGTCTCCCATTGCACCTCCAAATGAATATAAAAAGGAAGCTTGATCAATATCCGTAGCAATATTCCATCCTGTAAAAGCACGAACCTCTAACCAACGTTTCTGCTTATTTCGTAGGTAGCGCCACCTGTATTTCATTTCAGAATGAACCCTATTCATTTGGACCTTGGGATCGATATAATCAATGAGGTCGTCGACTCTTTTTCTTAGGGCATATTCATAGCGTAATTTCCAATCGAAACGGTGATCAGTTAAACTTACGCCATAATGGTATTGAACAAATCCTCCCAACTGTTTAAATCCATTTATTCCATAATCATCCTGTCTCAATGATCCTTGAAGTAATAGGTCATGAGATGTTGGACTGAAAGCACCTCGATTTCCCAAATTAATTTTCCAATAGGGAGCTATTGACAATAATTGATTATTTTTTTCATCTCCTGCACCAAAGTTCCTTATGGAAACACCAATTTTAGAAGACTTAAATGTATTTACAGGAAGAAAAGTATAACTCAATTCAGCAATTCCCGCCGGTCTTAGTCTCTCCGTTGAAAACTGCGGGGCAACAAGAAATTGAAATGGATGGAACGGAATTCCCAAGTTATGTATTGCCGCTCCTATCATGAACCCATCATAAGCATTTCCACCGATGGTAGGGGTCCAGAAGATATTTGTTTTGTTAATATCGTGATCGCCGATTAAAAATTGAGCTTTCAAAGGCTCACAATATGGAAACAGTTTCTCATTCCAATGATTATTCGAACGTTTCAATTCAGGAATATCCTTTCTAACATCTATTGAAAATCTGGAATAATCAGTGCCAATAAAAGTTAGCATTGATTTCTCTGCAGGTTCCGCCCATTTTGTTTCTGCGACAAGACTATCTGGTGTGTTTTTCCCCTTAAATGCATTCACCTCAATTGGTCCTTCTACTTGTCCCACATTCTTAACGATTACGAGTGTTGTATTAGTAAGTTTATCCTTTTTAACGCGCTGAATTTTGTAATCTATGTATCGCGTGGTTTGAATTAAATCGGCAAACAACCAACTCAAATTATTACCGGTTGAAGATTCAATAGATTTTTTCATATCCTCAGGCTGTGGATGTTTGAATTCCCATTGATCGTAATACGCATGCATAGCTTTATCGAAAAGTTCTTCACCCAAATAATCTTTCAAGTAAAGGAAAACTAGACCGGTTTTCTGGTACATTATAATTCCATAATTTGCCGACGAAAATAAAGCCGAGTGCGTTTCGATGGGTTGATCTAATCCAAAACCCGCAATGGCGCGGTAAGAAATGTCACCCATGTCGTGATGATCCAAATCGTTGAGGTGAAATTTCCCATTTAGAACCATATCTGACATACGCGTATTGTTAGGGTATTTCGTTTGAATATAGCGCATTTCATTAAGTGTATTCATTCCTTCGTCCATCCAGCCATGTACGCGCTCATTGGAGCCCAGAATGCCATAAAACCAATTATGTCCTACCTCGTGCACGATGACTACCTCAAGATCTTCTTTCGAAGATGCATTTCCTATTACGGTAACATTGGGGTATTCCATGCCTCCTCCGGCAGAAATAGTTCCATCAACAGCAGTTACTTGATTGTACGGGTAATCACCATTCCACAGAGAATAATAATAGGTGCCATCGTTAATATATTCTATGGCATGTTGCCATGTCTTGGCATTAGATGGTACAAACATTGCCCACGACGTTACCTTTCGTTTGCTTTTAGGTAGCTCAACTTCTCCTTTCAATACAGCATATCTTTTATCAGCGAACCAAGCAAAATCGTGTACATTCTTTTGGGTGTAACGTATAGTTTTTAATTTTTCAGAGGAAGCAGGAAAATCGGAAGCCTTGGATTTAGAAAGTGTAAGCAGATCGCCTATACTTGCCGCTGTTTCTTTGGCTTTTCTATTTAAAAATTTTATTTCACTATCAGTTTGTAAATCACCTGTCGCACCCACCACATAATTTTCCGGCAAGGTAATACTCACATCAAAAGATCCGAACTCTGAATAAAACTCCCCTTGATTCAAATAGGGCATTTGATGCCATCCTTCCTTATCATAAACAGCCGGTTTTGGAAACCATTGCGTAATTTGATAGGATTCTCCGACGTGACCAAGTCGTGAAATTTCACCCGACGGAATCTTCACCTTAAAAGGAGTTTCTATTATTACCCGTTCACCTGGTCGAAGAGGTTTCGCTAGTTGCAACATACAAATATCCATATGTAAAGGATCATATTTCCACTTCAGCATTACCCCTTGCGACTTAAAATTTAAGGAATCAATTGCACCCAGATCGCTTTCAGGACCGAAATACAATTCTGTTTGACCGTTTTTATATAATTGCTTTGCCAATGCGCTATGACGATTTCTATAGGCATTTGGCCATAAATGAATATAAAGTAGTTCCAAAACTTGGGGGGAATTATTTACATATTCCATTGTTTCAAAACCACGCAGGTAATGACCTTTATCGTCAAGAGTGACTTCAATCTTATAATTAACCTCCTGTTGCCAGTAGGCTTGTGATAAAATTACTGTCGGTAAAAGGATTATTCCTATCACAAGTGATTTAGGGAATATATTTTTCATAGAATTGTTTTTTTACAAATTTACTCTTTTGACGAATTGTCGGATTAATTTGTTACTCAAATAAAAAAGGGCTATCTCAATTAGAGATAGCCCTCACGATATGATTGAAACTATTTTACTCTACTACCTTAAATTCAACTCTTCTATTCTTGGCTTCTTTGACCTCTGAGTCATCATCTTCGACAATATCTGAACTCGCTTGCAAACTACTCTTATGAACAGCTTTTAGCCTGGACGCGTCTATTCCGTTTTTCACCAAATAATTTATTGTTGCCTTTACACGAGCTCTATCTAAATCAATATACTGTTCGTCTTGGGCACCAGCCTCGTCCTCTTTAGCGTCCGTATGACCAATTACTTCAATTGACATTTTTGGATCTTTGGTCATTGCTTCCAAAATAAAGGATAAGTTATTCACGGCATTTGAAGTGAATTTTGCTTGACCTCCTCGAAAGTGAAGCTGATGAGCTTCCACCTTCTGTGCTAAAGACATTTTTTCATCCAACTCGATTGGTTTACTATAAATTACTTGAGAAAAAGTCTCTTCGAAATTTTTAACAACAGGCTTATAGCATTCACATTCCTCCTCTTTGTCTATCAATCTTATAACAAGGTTATCGATATAATAATAAGCGTGGTTCATAGACTCGACCTCTGACTCTTTTGGTTTCTTTACAGTTTCAAATTTCCAAGGAGTATCCGTAGCAGTATAAGCCTGATTTGGTTGAAAATTACCAATTGTTAGATATTTCTCGTCGCCCTTCGCAACATAAACATTTCCAACCTTTTCCCAACCAAAAAAACCTTTAATTATTCCTCTTGGCACTCTATCTTTGGATGGATTTAATACCAAATGATCATCCGTGTCTCCAACTTTAGGAGGCTCTGCGCCAAATGGACTTTTGGAAAAATACAGACCCAAGTTGTTTATAGCAAACTTCGAACTTTCTGCCAAAGAAGCATCGTATGACACACAATACTTTAGACCTTTTTTTAGGGTAACTATTTCCTTACCTTTTTTTAATCCAATGGTGATATAACTACGTTCAATATTACCATTTTTTCCCGGCTTGTAGGCAATCAATCCAGCATAAGCCTCTCCTTGGCCATCCTTGGAGTTTTCTGAACCAAATACGTTATTTGGAAGTCCGACATCACCGGAGGCATCTTTCATGAATAAATCGGCTTTAACTTCTAAAGTTGACATTACTTCACCCTCTATCATTTCTATAGCACCTCTTTCAGTAACAGTTTCTTTGTCTTTGGTGTTTTCAAAAGTCATTTTGAATACTTCTTTTTCATTCCCCTTTCCTTTTTGAGCAAAAGAAGTGGTAAACACTCCAAATACAATTACGAATGAAAACATTGCGGTAGTTACATACTTATAATTCATAGTTTTTAATAGTTTTAATGAATACTTTCACCTTTTCAGGGTCAATATCTGGATACACTCCATGACCCAAATTTACAATATGTCTGTGACTTTTGAAGGATTTCAACATTTTTATTGTTTCATTTTCAATCAATTTATTCGAACCATAAAGCACACAAGGATCTAAATTTCCTTGTAAAGTCTTGGATTCTCCTACAATTCTCCTAGCAAGATTAACCTCCATATTCCAGTCCAGACCTAATGCTGTACATGGTAAAGAAGCTATATCCTCCAAACTGGCAACAGCACCTTTCGAGAAAACAGTAAACGGCACCCCTTCGAAAGCCTGAACTATTTTTCTAATATACGCTAAACCAAAAGTAGCGTATTGATCTCGTCCCAATATCCCTGCCCAAGAATCAAATAACTGCAGCGCGTCTGCTCCAGCTTCTAATTGTCCTTTCAAATAGTCAATCGTCACATCTGAAATTCGGTTTAGCAATTCATGTGCCAAAGCAGGATTCGTATACAATAACTTTCGAGATTCTGAAAAAGTTTTAGACCCTTTACCCTCTACCATGTAACACAAAATTGTCCACGGGGCGCCTGCAAAACCAATTAACGGTACTCGATCTTTTAACTCACGCTTCGTGATTTTAATCGCTTCAAAAACATACGACAATCTATCATAAACATCAATATTGGTATCTAATAACGCCAATTGCTCCGATGTTCGGATAGTTTTATCGAACCAAGGACCTCTCTGCTCTACCATCTGATAGGGTAAACCCATTGCTTCAGGAACAACTAAAATATCAGAAAAGATAATTGCTGCATCAACATCTAATATATCAACTGGCTGAATAGTAACTTCAGAGGCGAACTCTGGGGTTTCTACTAGTGTTTTAAACCCTCCCATCTTAGACCTCACTTCTCTATACTCAGGCAAGATTCGACCTGCTTGTCTCATTAACCATACGGGATATCTCTCGAGATTATCACCTCTATGAGCACGTAAATAAAGATCATTTTTTAGAGACATAGCGACAAAGATAAGGAATGAATGCGTACAATGGTAGATTCGAAAAAATTGCGTTTACCATTTAATCTCAGGTTTTTCTATCATTCTCAAAAATTCATTGGCTTTAGAAAAGTGTTTACATCCAAAAAAACCTCTGTGACTTGATAAAGGAGACGGATGAACACTCGTGAGAACGAGATGTTTCTCTTTATCTATTGTCTCCGCTTTGGAAATTGCTTTAGCCCCCCAAAGCATAAAAACTACACCTTCCTTTTCTTTATTAATGACCTTAATGACCGCATCAGTAAATATTTCCCAACCAATACCCTTGTGGCTGTCCGCTTTTCCTTCTTCCACTGTCAAGACTGAATTTAACAAAAAAACTCCTTGACTTGCCCATCTAAATAAATTGCCATTTTCTGGAAAAGTAATACCACAATCGTTTTGAATTTCTTTGAATATATTTTGCAGACTTTTCGGAATTGGTCTGACAGATTCCACAACTGAAAAACACAATCCGTGTGCATGTCCCCTCGTTGGATAGGGATCTTGACCCAAAATTACTACACGAACATCATCCCAAGGACAAGCATCGAACGCCGCAAAAACTTCAGCTCCTTTTGGGAATATTTTATTCGGATATTGTTGATATGAGGATTTTACTTTTGCTACCAACTCTAAAAAGTAAGGTTTATCGAATTCACTTTTTAGTATGTCTCCCCAAGATGGATGGATTTTTACTGCCATTTCAATCTGTCAAATCAATTAGTGCTGTCCAGAGACTAATTCTTCCTTGGTCCATTCTTGGCCAAATAGGTCTAACTTTACCGTCGTGTGCTGCAATACCTAAATAGTCCCCAAAAAAATTATATTCATTTGGTTGGAAAGGTTTCTCTGAAATAATGGTTTCTTTGAAAGATTGACCCCCATCAGTGCTTACAGTCCAGGCGACGTCCGTTTTTAAGGACCCTTCTGGGTATGAACTCCTGTCATAATAAACAAAGTGAAGATCCCCATTTACTTGATCCACTGTTAAACAGGTAAGAAATTGATGTGTTGCTCGCGTTTCTTTATTGACTTGTATAGGCCCCTGCCAATTTTCACCATTATCATTTGAAAACATAAGGAATACATCCGTGTCATCCGGTCCATTTCCTTGGTCGCACCAATTCAAATACAACGTGCCGTTTCTTTCACCTCGGGACATATCCGAAACAAGAAAAGGTAGTCCATTGGCTCTGTAAAACCCAGGAATATCTATATCCCATCCACCGGGGTGATCGATGATTTTTTTTTCTTGAGGCAGCCATGTTTTTCCATCATCCATAGATCGTTGCATCATTAAACCATTCGGGCCTGTCCACGTAACGATGAGGGCATTATCCAAACCAATAGCAGGAACTGCTCCTTCCACAGTATTATCTCCATCAAGGCAATCGCCGCCATATTTCGAAATTCTCAAAGGAATGGACCAAGAAATACCACCATCAATTGATTTAGAGAACATAATAAATGAACTATCTTCTGGATTTGAAGAATCATACGCATCAAATTGTGTCCAAGTCATATACAAATGATTTGTTTCAGGATGAATCGTCACCCATTGCTTATCTTGAACTTTGGTTCCATTGGGTTTTGGAGAAGACCCTTTTGAAAAAGGTCCAGAAATTTTGTCTGAAAACTGACAAACAATTCTATCCAAATGCGTTGTTTTCGCATAACTGGCAAGATGAAAATAATAAATTCGTCCCCTTCCATCTACCTTCAGTACAGGGTCACCATAAACTCCAAATGGACTCACTAATGCTTTGCTTTTCCATGTTTTACCGGCATCAATTGAGTAATGATATCCGTTCAAAATTGATCCTGCCACTATTTTATTTGGATTTGATGCATCAATGGCGATGGAAGGTTCGCAACCTGAATATTCGTATTCAAATTTACCCAAAGGGATTTGAATATTCTCATATGTCGCTTGCGCAATCACTACAGATTGCCCAAGTATTAAAATACTAACGAAGCCAATAATTAAATAATATCGCATTGGAGGAGTTTGCTAATGAAGTAAATTGAAACTGAGGTTTGCTATACAATGAGTTATGTATGGGTATGGAAAATAATTTCTGATCTCTTGAAATTAACAACTCTGCTTTGCCGGTTTCCCCCATTTGATCGATTATATCCTCGAGGAAATACTCATCCGCACGAAAACCATTGCAACCAAGAATTTCGTCTCCTACGGACAATCCACAGGACTCAGCAGCGGAATTGGCTCGAATACCTTTTATTTTGATATTTCCTCCACTAGATACAAAGGAAGCCCCAAATGTATATGTCCCACTTGTATTCATTTTAACATTAACACCAATTGTTTCAAAGACAGTCGAAAATGGTAAAATTTCTACACCGTCGATATACTTTTCAAAGAATGATGTCAACTCTTGACCCGTAAATTGCTCCAATGCTTGTTTAAACTCATCTACCGTAAAACCCCTTTTTTCCTCCACAAAATAGCGCATGTATAAATACTGCATGAGATGATCTAGGCACTGCTTTCCCGCGGAATAGTCAATGATCATTGCATCAAAAACGGCAGCCAAAAGAGCACCTCGTGTATAATAGGTCATGGAGGTATTTGAACTGTTTTCATTAGGTCGATAGGCCTTTATCCATGCATCAAAACTAGCATGCGCAACGGGTTGAACTCGAGCACCCACCGAACCTTCTACGTAATTTGCAAAACCTTGAATTTTCGCTAACATCGTTTCTTTTGAGTAATAACCTGCTCTTCTTAGAATCAATTCATCATAATAGGAGGTAAACCCTTCCATTACCCATAATAGGCTTGTATAATTCTCCTCTCCATAGTTGAATGGTCCTAATTCAATTGGTCGTATTCGTTTTACATTCCATAGGTGGAAATACTCATGGGCAACAAGATTCAGAAATCCGATATAATCATTGCCATATTGCCATCTATTAACACTCAATACGGTAGAGTTTGCATGTTCTAATCCCCCCTGCCCGTCGGTAACATTGTGTATTATAAACAGGTACTCTTTATTGGGATTGAAACCAAAAACATCTGTACATTCCTGTACAATTTTAGCCATGTCAACTTTTAGATCTTTAATAGAATAATTACCCTCACCATATAAGGCTACCGTATGTTTTACACCAGCCGCGTCGAAAGTGAATTCCTCTTGGTTTCCAATTTCAATTGGGCAATCCACCAAGTGGTCATAATCCTGAAATTCAAAGGTTTGTTGACCATCGGCTGATTTTGAGAATTGAGCCAGTCCTAACGCTGTAGTGACTTTCTTAAACGTACTGTGAGGATAAATATTTACTTTTCCTTTGTTACTCATCAATTCATCAACATACATAAACACACCGCTGCCACTGACAAAACCATGTGTCAAATCCAAAAAGGAGGTTCTAACCGAAAGTTCAAAGGCATATACCTCGTATTTCACACGCACAAACGAGGAATTCTTTGAATAAATAGTCCATTCGTTTTTTTTCTTTTTCTCTACTTTGATCTCTTTCCCTTTTGCATCGTAAGCTCTTACGAGATTTATATTTTTGGAAAACTCTCGAACCAAATAAGACCCCGGAGCCCAAACTGGTAATTTAATTTCGAAAGATGATTTTTTAAAATCCTCAACATCCATTTCAATCTGGTAGTAATGATTTTGAGGTTGTAGCATACGCAAATGATATGTTATCTTCTGAGAAAAACCCATAAATCCAAATGCTAAAAAACATATAGTCAATAATCCTCTCATTTAACCTTTATTTTAGATGAAACATTTTTGGCAATCTCAACAAGGTCTTTTACCCCTTGTTCTCCATATGAAAGAGCCACTCCCATTCTTCTGAAGGGCCGTGAATTTGGTTTTCCAAATAGCTTAAAATCAGTATCTGGAACTTTCGCCGCTTCATCCAATCCTTCAAAAATGGGAAAGTCCGATGACTCGTGGTGTGCAAGTACTACTGCACTTGCACCATTGCGTAAGAGTCTGATTGTCGGAATCGGTAAACCGAGTATGGCTCTTGCGTGAAGTTCAAATTCAGAAAAATTCTGCGTCCCTGCAAGAGTTACCATACCAGTATCGTGTGGTCTTGGGGACAATTCAGAAAAATACGCTCCTTCTTGCGTGATAAAAAATTCCACCCCCCAAATTCCATTTCCTCCCAGGGCGTCTGTTACTAGTCTTGCCATCTCTTGCGCTTCTTTCAAATGAGCACTTTCCATAGGCATTGGCTGCCAACTTTCTTGGTAGTCTCCCCTCTCTTGTCGATGACCAATAGGTGGACAAAAAAGTGTTTCTCCATGCTGCTGTGTTACGGTGAGGAGCGTTATTTCGTAGTCAAAATTTATGAACCCTTCAACGATTACTTCTTTAAGGTCACCACGAGACCCTTCCATGGCATATTTCCATGCATTTTCAATATCATTCTCTGATTTTATAACACTTTGACCTTTTCCTGAGCTAGACATTAAAGGTTTTACCACACACGGAATACCCGTAAACTTAACTCCTGCTTTTAATTCATCTAACGAGGTAGCGTATCGGTAAGGTGCGGTACGAACACCAAGATCAACAGCTGCTAAATCTCTTATCGATTTTCTGTTCATCGTATAATTTGCTGCTTTTGCACTAGGTACAACTTGAATTCCAGCAGCCTCGTAGGCATAAAACCTTTCTGTTCTAATGGCCTCTATTTCCGGGACTATAATGTCGGGAGAGTGCTTTGCAATAACCGAATCTAAAGCTGTTGCATCTAACATGTTTATCACCTCACACTCCTGCGCTACCTGCATAGCAGGGGCGCCTGGATAGTTATCTACAGCTATTACATATTGACCCAAACGTTGACAAGCTATAACGAATTCTTTTCCTAATTCTCCAGAACCTAGAAGTATAATTTTTTTCCTCATAGAACAAATATAACGAAACGTGATGTTTCCAAATAAGTATGTTTCGAATAAAAATATGATCTTTACGCAAATGGAATTAAATCTATTAACTTTGAATTCATGTCTGATTTAACTTTAGGTAACATACTTGATGGTTTTGCCCCAATTACCCTAGATGAAATGGACCGAGTGAAGTTGATGAACCGAATTGATACTAAGTTTGCCTTTCACAGCGATCGTCTTGCATTCTATTTGAATGAAATTATAGAACATTACAAGTTATTAACGATCAATGGGACAACTACTCCTCACTATGAAAGTTTATATTTTGATGATCATCAATTTCGATTTTTCAGAGATCATCACAACGCTAAGGGTGAACGATTTAAGGTGCGAATTAGAAAATATGTGGAGTCTAATTTGTTTTTTTTAGAAATCAAACATAAGTATAAAGGAAGAACAGATAAAAAGAGAATTTTAACTGAAAGTTTTCATTCAGCTTTTGATTCAAATCAAAAAGAATTTATTCTCAAACAAATGAATGAAGACATTGAGTTACAGCCAAAGATGTGGAACTCATTTCAACGAATAACTTTAGTTAATAATACCCTGAACGAACGCTTGACCCTTGATTTTAATATTGAGTTTCATTTTGAAGGGAACGAAAAAAAATTCCCCCATTTAATTATTGCCGAATTAAAACAGGAAGAATTGAACCGAAATTCTCCTTTTTTCGTAATCATGAAAAACGCACACGTTAGACCATATAGGCTGAGTAAATACTGCTTAGGTTCGGTAGAACTTTATGGTGAAGAAAAACTTAAATTTAACCGATTCAAAAAAAAGTTGCTTTTTTTGAATAAAATTGAAAAAAATGAACAGCATGCCTTTATTTCTTGATAACCTAAGCATTACTTTCTTCGACAACGACGTATACATGTTGTTATTTAGAATGGGTTTTAACTTATTATTTTTAACAATAATCATAAGGTATTTATACTATTCAAAAACAAAACGAAAGGACTATTTATTTACGTACTATTTAATTGGGATGATTACATTCTTTCTGTGTTTTGGTCTCAAGAAACTAGATATCGATACGGGAATGGGACTTGGGCTTTTTGCTATTTTTGGGATAATTCGGTACCGAACAGATGCCATTGAAATTAAAGAAATGACTTACCTATTTTTAGTGATAGGAATCAGTGTTGTGAACGCCTTAGGCATGAATAATATCAGTGTTATAGAAATTATAACAATCAACGTATGCACGGTTATTCTCACTTTCATTCTGGAAAGACTATGGTTGATGAAACATGAAACGCGCAAAACTATCACTTACGAGCGAATCGACTTAATTGTGCCTGAGAAATATGAATTAATGAAAGCAGATTTGGAAAAGCGAACCGGTTTAAACATCAACCGTGTGGAGGTTGGAAAAATAGATTTCTTGAACGACACCGCATTGATCCGTATTTATTATTACGCCGACGAACAAGAATTTTCGGATTATCACGTTAGTTAGATGTGAACCTACTGCTTATGCTTCGGAGATTTCTATTTCCATTCAGTGCCCTATGGTGGATAATAACCCAGGTTAGGAATTATTTATTTGATAAATCATTCATTCGTTCCTATAAAATCCCGGGAAACTCAATTCTAATCGGCAATTTGTCGCTTGGTGGAACGGGGAAAACACCGATGGCTATTTACCTAACCAATCTATTCAAAGAAACTCAATTAATTAATTTATTGTCAAGAGGTTACGGAAGATCAACAAAAGGTTATATTAAAGTGAATTTGCAACATTCCGCTAGCGAAGTGGGAGATGAACCAATGTTGTATGCGAGGAAATTCCAAAAAAATGTAACTGTAGCTGTAGCCGAGGATAGAGCTTTGGGGATACGCCACCTGAGACAAGAGGAACCTAACAGTTTAATCATTTTGGATGATGCTTTTCAACACAGACAAATTACTGCAGGTTTTTCGGTACTACTCACAAGCTATGACTCACTATTCGTAAACGACCTCATTTTCCCTTCAGGTAATTTGAGGGAATCGAGAAAAGGTGCCCGTCGAGCCAATGTAATTGTCGTAACCAAATGTCCGAAAAATCTTTCAGTAGAAAGAAAAAATCACATTCAGAATCGAATATCAGTATACAAAAAGCCTATATTTTTCGCAAGCATTTCTTATGCTGAAGTCGTTCCCTTTGGAAATGAGCTAACACTGTCTACCAATATCCTTCTAGTCACCGGAATTGCCAACCCTAATCCGTTGATTGAGTTTCTAACTGAAAAAAACAAAATCGAGCATATTTCTTTCAGTGACCATCATAATTTCTCCGCCAAAGAAATTCAAAAAATTCATGAAAAATTTGATACCTTTGTTAACGAAAGTTGGAGCATATTAACCACGGAAAAAGACTTCATGCGCTTACTTCCTGTTATAGAAAAATGGGGGTTGTCGAGGTATCCTTGGTTTTATATTCCAATTAAGTTGAAAATAGAAAACGAAAACGCATTTAACCAACTTCTTAGAGACTATGTTAGCACAAATTGAAGCATCTGTAAAATTTATACAATCGAGAACGAAAGTAACGCCATCCATAGGAATTATTCTAGGAACAGGGTTGGGGGGTCTGGTAAAAGAGATTAATATCATTGACCAAATTCCTTATGAAGAAATTCCGAATTTCCCGGTTTCGACTGTAGAAAGTCACTCTGGTAAATTAATATTCGGTGAGCTAGGAGGAAAACATGTAGTTGCCATGCAAGGAAGATTTCATTTTTATGAAGGATATTCTCTGCAGCAAGTTACATTTCCCGTTCGGGTGATGAAATTACTCGGAATTCAACGACTGTTTGTAAGTAATGCATCCGGAGGAGTAAATCCAGCCTTTGAAGTTGGTGAAATCATGATACAAAATGATCATATTAATTTATTTCCCGGGAATCCTTTAATCGGTAAAAATATCGATGAATTGGGTCCTAGATTTCCTGATATGAGTGAACCTTACGACCACGAAATGATTGCGCTAGCCAAGAAAATTGCATTAGAAAATAATATTCGTGTTTCTTTTGGGATATATGCTGGATTAACCGGACCTACCTTAGAAACACCCGCGGAATACGGATATGTTAGAGCGATTGGTGCAGATGCCGTCGGAATGTCAACCGTCCCTGAGGTAATTGTCGCGAGACATATGGAGATTCCTTGTTTCGCCATATCCATAATTACAGATTTAGGAGTGCCGGGGAAGATCCAAAAGGTAAGTGTGCAAGATGTAATTGAGGTAGCAAGTAGACAAGAGCCAAAAATGACTCTGATAATGAAAGAATTAATTTCCCGAATTTAATGGCAGTTGGTGATGTCATAAAGGCCAAATATGAGTCTGTAATAGGTTTAGAGGTTCATACCCAAATGTTGACTAAGTCGAAAGCATATTCGAATGATATCAACGAGTATGGAGCTTCACCCAATACCCAAATTAGTGTCGTAACTCTTGGTCACCCAGGCACACTTCCCGTCATGAATAAAAAGACTATTGAATTCGCCGTGAGATTAGGAATAGCTTGTGGTTGTCAAATAGCCAAAGAACAATATTTTGCACGTAAGAACTATTTCTACCCTGATTTACCGAAAGGGTATCAAATCACCCAAGACAAAACACCTATTTGCTCAGGAGGTAGTATAATAATTAGGGATGAGCATGAGAATGAAAAAGCCATAGGTCTGACACGCATTCACATGGAAGAGGATGCTGGCAAAAGTATTCACGACGTAGACGTTTACGATACTTTAGTTGACTTGAATAGAGCTGGGACTCCCCTACTTGAAATTGTATCCGAACCCGATATGCGCTCTTCAACAGAGGCTTACAATTTTCTTACTGAAGTTAGGAAACTCGTACGGTATTTGGACATATGTGATGGTAATATGGAGGAAGGTTCATTGCGTTGTGATGCGAATATTTCAGTTCGTTTGAAGGGGGCATTAGAATTTGGAACCAAGGTAGAAGTAAAAAATATGAATTCGATACGCAACGTTCAGCGCGCAATTGAATTTGAGATAAGTCGACAGATTGAAGCCATAGAGAACGGAGAGCAACTCAAGCAAGAAACCAGAGCATTCGATGCTTTGAAGGGAATTACCATTTCTATGCGGTCAAAAGAAGCAGCAAACGATTACCGCTACTTTCCGGAACCAGATTTACAACCTATTACTGTAGACGAACCTTTCATTCAATCCGTTGAGAGATCTATGCCGGCACTGCCTCGAGCATTGTTCGAAAAATACACAAAGGCTTTCGGTTTATCAACCTATGATGCCTACAATTTGACAGATTCGAAAGGGATAGCCTTGTATTATGAGTCTTTGATTGAATTTACAAAAAACTATAAAACTGCAGCAAATTGGATGATGGGAGACGTAAAATCCTACCTAAATGAATATGGTGTTGATATAGAGGAATTCCCTATTTCTCCGATTCGTTTGGCAGGATTGATTTCTCTTATAGAGCAAGGAAAAGTTTCAACATCTATGGCCTCTCAGCGTATATTTCCTCAAATGATTTCCTCAAATGATGAAGCACTTGGAATCGCTGAAAAATTAAACCTCTTGCAAGATTCATCAGAAGACACGCTAAAATCGCTCATTTTAGAAGTTTTTGATTCGAATGTAAATGAAGTGGAACGATATAAAAATGGAGAAAAACAACTCACAGGTTTTTTTATGGGTCAACTCATGAAAATTTCGAAGGGAAAGGCTGATCCTAAAACCTCTAATATGTTATTAATTAAAATGCTAGAGAGTCTTTAATGAATAATCTAAAAAAATACTTACCTCACACAATCATATTGATTGCTGCACTCGGTTCTGTTGGTTATTTTGTATGGCAAAATAGAAATTTGGCGGATGAAACTAACATTGAAGGTGTAAAGGAGAAACAAGCTAACGTCACCGTGAAGGGAACTGTAAAAGGTGCTGCTGGAATGGAAATTTCGTTAGATTTCCCTTCAGGGAATAGCCTGGAAAATATTGCTAAAACAAAAATTTCCTCCGACGGTCATTTCGAATTATCGGGAAATATCAAAGAATTAAATGTTTACCAATTAACAATCCCTGAATTAAAAAAAGCAATTCCCTTGTCCTTGCTCGCTGGAGACAACGTTGTTATCAATACAAATGCTCAAGAATTTTCGACCAAACCAAATGCTAGTGGCACCGAATGGTCAAAAACACTTAATGAATTTGCTCAATTCTCTGCACCGCAGAGTGGTCAAACAGAGGAAGAATCTTTTCAGAAATTAACCGCCTTTGTGAAAACACAAATGCTTTCGAAACCAGAAAACCCGTTTAACGTTGTCCTATTGTATTACCTTATTCCTTCCGCAGATAATATAAAAGTATTAGAAGATGTGGTAGCAGCATACGAATTTAACTATCCCAACACTCTCCCTGCGCTCCGCTTCAAAAAAACACTCAATCTCGTCCGGCCTCAATTCCCCTTAAAAACCATTGATGGCAAAGATTTTAATATTGCTAACTTAAAAGGAAAGATAGTCCTCGTAGATTTTTGGGCTTCGTGGTGTGGCCCTTGCAGAAGAGAAAATCCCAATTTAGTTGCTATGTATAAAAAATACAAATCAAAGGGATTAGAGATTGTGTCGGTATCACTGGATGAAGATTTTAAGAAATGGGAAGAGGCAATTTCAACAGATGGTTTAATATGGCCAAATCACATAAGTGATTTAGCTGGATGGAATTCTTATGTTATCTCTGAATTCGGCATCCCTTCCATTCCTTACACCATGGTTTTAGACAGAAATGGTCTCTTATTGGCTCAAAACTTGAGGGGAGAGCAATTAGAAGAAACAATAAAAAAAGCAGTGAATGAAAAATAAGCTCGTTACGTTACTTTTTGTATTAACCTGGATTCCTCTGTTGGGTCAAAAGGGTACAGTCAAAATATCCGGTATGGTATTCAATTCGCAAGAAAAAGAATTTTTCCTAAAACCAGTAATTACCACTGGTAGCGAAGAAAATAAAATAATAACCATAACTCCTGATGCTAAAGGAAATTTTTCGGTCCTTTTAAATTATGATAAACCCGATTACTATCAGTTTCAAGTGGGTCAGCGCTCTATATTTCTTGTCGTCAAGGATACGACTTCACTGAAAATATATGCTGATGGAAAGCAAATGGAGAGATTTTGTAATATACTTGGTTCCGATGAGTCAAAAGCTATGTTTGATTTTCTAATCGAATCAGATAAATGGAAACTTAAAATTGACTCATCCACACGAGTGATTCAGGCAGACAAAAGCAAAGAAAAAGAAATCAATGAATACATGCAAAAGCAATATGCATCTTTCAAAAATGAGTTGCAAATATTTATCGGTGCTAACCAAAATTCTCCTTCGCTAATTGCAGCGCTTTCCGTCATGGACAAGCAAAATGAATTGGAGGCATACGAAAGGATCATTGTTCAATTACAGCAGGCCTTCGGACAAAGTGAGTTGGTGAAACAATATGTCAATGATTTCTATACTTTCAAGAAAAAATCAGAGGAAGGAAAACCTTTAGCAGAAGGTAAAACCGCACCTGACTTTGAAGAATTACTGGCTAAACCAATCAAAGGAAAGAAAACAATGAAGTTATCCGACCTGAAAGGCAAGGTAGTTCTTATAGACTTTTGGGCATCCTGGTGCGGACCCTGCAGAAGAGAAAATCCCAATGTGGTAAAAACTTATGCAAAATACGAGAAAGATGGTTTTACCATTTTAAGTGTATCTCTTGATAACGACAAAACCAAATGGATGGATGCCATAGAAAAGGATGCATTAGTTTGGCCCTTCCACGTCAGTGATCTTGGAGGATGGAACAGCAAAGTAGCGAGAATGTATGAAGTGTCGAGCGTGCCATTTACCTTGCTCTTGGATAGAGAGGGGAAAATTATTAAGGCGAATTTAAGAGGTCCAGCCTTGGAAGCAGAACTAGCCAAAATATTTGGTCATTGACTTCCGTTGGAAAAATCAGGTAACCATATCGCATATTTCGCCTCCGACTTTCATCTTGGAGCACCAAATGAGGACAACAGTCAGGAAAGAGAGAGAAAAATAGTAGCTTGGCTAAATTATATCTCACAAGATGCTACTCATCTTTATTTGGTGGGAGATGTTTTTGATTTTTGGTTTGAGTACCGAAATGTTATTCCAAAAGGATTTGTGCGAATACAAGCGAAACTTGCAGAGTTGGTAGAAAAAGGTATTGACGTGCATCTCTTTCACGGTAATCACGACATGTGGATGTTCGATTACTTAGAAAAAGAACTTGGCATAAAAATTCATGCCGATGAACTTCGCGTGAAACTAGACGATGAATCTATATATATTGCCCATGGAGATGGCCTCGGCCCCGGAGATAGAGGTTATAAGTTCATTAAAAAAATATTTAGAAATAGTATTTGTCAATGGCTATTTGCGAGACTGCATCCTAACTTTGGTATAGGTATAGCACAGTACTTTTCTCGTTCGAGCCGAAAAAAAACTGGACATCTTGATGAAGTCTATAAAGGCTTGGAACATGAGTGGATATATGAATTCATTAAAAAAAATAATTCGCAACTCAAGGCGAATACATACATCTTAGGTCACCGCCATCTCCCTCTTCATATTATAGAGGAGGAATTTCAATATATCAATCTTGGGGAGTGGTTACATTCTTGTTCTTACGCTAAATACGCACAAAATAAGTGGGAATTATTACAGTGGTGTGACGGTAAAGCTACTCCATTAACCTCATCGCATCTCTTATGATTATCGAAATAGAAAAGGAAGATGAAATTCAAGAAGCTGCGAAGAAAATAATTACAACTTATGGGCAACGGTTCTACGCTTTCTCTGGTGAAATGGGCATCGGCAAGACAACTCTTATTCGACATATGCTAGACTCATTAGGTGTAAAGGAATTTGAAGGTTCCCCAACATTTGCTATCGTTCAAAGTTATGGCTCTACTACACCCATTTATCATTTAGATTGCTTTCGAATTGAAAATCAGGCTGAGGCATTTGAAATCGGTATCGAAGAATTATTTTCAGAATCAGCCTATTTTTTTGTTGAATGGCCCGAAAAAATTATTTCTTTTCTTCCGAATGACGTAATTTGGGTGTATATTCGTAAGGCAGATCTCACTGAAAAAAGAATCATTCACATAGCGCATGATAACCAATCCTGAAATATTACAATCATTACTTCAAGGTAGCCTCAGTACGAAGGAGGAAATGCTAGAAGTCAAAAAGAAAAAAGGGGAGTTATTTATTGGCATACCCAAAGAAATTTCGTTTCAAGAAAGACGGGTAGCTCTCGTTCCAGAAGCAGTTTCATTGCTTGTATCCAATGGACATCGAGTGAGGATTGAACGCGAGGCTGGTTTGGGTGCGAATTTCAGTGATCACGACTACAGCGAGGCCGGTGCTGAAATATGCCATGATCCCAAACAGATTTATGAATGTGATATCATCCTGAAAGTTGCTCCCCCAATTGAAGAGGAAATTGATATGATGGTAGGTAATCAAACCTTCATTTCAGCTTTACAACTCGTAACACAACCCAAACAAATACTTCAAAAACTCATTGCAAAGAAGATAACTGCCATAGCTTGGGACTACGTCCGAGATGAAGAAGGAGTATTTTCAACCGTAAGAACAATGGGAGAAATTGCAGGCACGACCTCTATTTTAATTGCTGGCGAGTTACTGAGTAGTTTTTCTTCAGGAAAAGGGATGATGTTAGGAGGTATCGCTGGTGTTCAACCGACTGAGGTTGTAATAATTGGAGCCGGAACCGTAGGAGAGTTCGCGACGCGATCTGCTCTTGGTTTGGGAGCATCGGTAAAGGTATTCGACAATTCATTGTCTCGTTTGAGACGCCTACAAAATGATCTTGGATCAAGAGTTTACACATCGATTATTCAACCAAAAGTTTTAGCAAAAGCCATTCGAAGAGCAGATGTAGTAATTGGTGCGTTGAGGGGGACTATTGGTCAATCACCATGTGTGGTAGATGAACGAATGATAGAATCCATGAAACAGGGTTCTGTTGTGGTCGATGTTAGTATAGACCAAGGTGGATGCTTTGAAACATCTAAGGTGACGAATCACAATGAACCTACATTTGTAAAACATGGTGTGGTTCACTATTGCGTTCCAAATATTGCATCGCGCGTATCGAGAACAGCTTCATTTGCCCTTTCAAATATTTTTTCACCGCTTATTCTGGAGATGGGAGATAAAGGTGGAATACCTGAATTAATTAGATCTCAAAAAGGATTTAGAAATGGGGTATATATCTTCAGAGGTATACTCACAAACGAAGTGCTTGGTAAAGCATTTGGAATAAAGTCAAAAAATATTGATCTGATCTTGCCTGGGATATAATGTTTTCATTTCCAATTCTTTCTTTTCCTCCGGCGAAATTAGAATTAAAAAAAGTCAACACTTCTTATAGTGTGCGCTGTTTAATCCGAAAAAAGTGGATTGTATTAACCCCTGAAGAATGGGTAAGACAGCACCAAATAGATTACCTAATTAATTCACTTTACATTCCAATTTCCTATATCGGTGTTGAAAAAACAATTCAATATGGGCAGTTAAAAAAGAGATGGGATATTCTCGTTTATTCTAGATCACATGAACCGTATATGCTCATCGAATGTAAAGCAACAACTATTCCCCTAACAAAAGAAATACTCTATCAGTTACTGACATATCAATATGCTGTTAGAAGTAGTTTTATTGGAATGACTAATGGTATTGACAGCGTATATTACCAAATTAGTGCGGATAAAAAAGGCCCCCTTAAACAAGTTGATAATTTACCGAACTGGACTTAATTTTGGATATAATTCCACTCTCCGGATTTCATTCTTTTGTATTCGCGAGATAAATAAGCTAATTGCACACGCATTCTATCCATAGACGACTCTGTTTCTGCAGTGATTTCTTGTTTGCGTAATTTCAATTGCATTTTCATAAACATAGCATGCAATACAACTTCTACTTCGTGGTTCTTTTCTAGCTTCGATTTAATTTTAAAGGCTTGGATATCTTCATTGGCCTCTAGACAAATAGATTTGTATTTATCATCATTCACAAGCGTAAGTAATGTATTATGAAGATAGATTAATTCGATTACAATTTCTTTGAGCTCTTCTAAATGACCAACTTTCTCAATACCCTGGTCACGCATGTCTTGGATGAAAGTACGGTAAAACTCACGTAAATCAGTCATCTTCTGATTTTCACTTGGTCCGTCACCTGTCAACAAACTAAGAACAGCTGCTTCATCGAAAGAAAACAACCTAACTATTTCCTCAATTTGATACATGAGTATAATATACTCAGCGATATTCTCTTCCTTTTTTATTTCTGGATGCAGCATTATTATTTATTCTTGCTTTTTTGATTTTCATTTAAAAAATTGAGAAACTCTCTTGTAACGTCCATGGATGGATTTATAAACGTAAACTGGCCTCCCTTACTGTGAGCAATCAACAAATCAATTTTATGTTTTTCAGAATACTGCTTACCCATTACTTCAATCCTTTTGTCAATTACCTCTAGTTTTTTAGCCATCTCCTCTTGAATTTTGGCTCCTTCACTTTGCTGATACTTCATAATATCTTCTTGCATTTTCTGTGCTTTTTGCTGAATTGAAACCATATCATTTTCAGATAATAAACCTTTTTTCGCTTCACCATCTTTTTGAATAAGGTAACTCTCATATGCAGCAGTGCGACGGTCTATTTCTTTTTGAAAAGCTAATTGGCGTTGAGAAACAATTTCATCCTGTTCCTTGTAAAATTTGAATTGAGAGCGTAAGCTATCCAACTGATAATAGGCGATTTTTAGCCCGACGGTGTCTTTGGTAACAACGTTAGGAACGGTGTTTTTCTCTTCCTTCTTCACTTCAATAGTTTCAGCACTACAAGAGAATAATAAGGCAATAAGCACAACTAACAATCCGATTTTTTTCATGTAATATTTTTTTGAATTTCTACCCAATCTGACCGCATCTCGAGAAACCGCTTAAACGCACTCGGTAAAAGGAAGGAGATGATTTGTTTTTCAAGTTTATCAAGGTCCTCAACTTCATCCGTTGAGATTTTATACAATTGTTCGAAGGAACCCAATTCAATCTTAACAATATATTTCTGATTGTACTGATGAATTTGTATTAAAAATTTATCATGCGGGATTTGTTTGACTAAACGCATTCTACAAAAATAGGGATATTAACTTAGTTAGACGAGCTGTACTTGCTTAATTTCTAAAATTTCAAATGGAACTTTTAACATGTTGGCATAATCCTTACCTAATTCTTTCATGTCTTCATCCTCAACATAATAATACCATTTAATCACCGCAGATTTGCCTTGCAATAAAAGGTCATTCAATTTGTATAAAATTTGGAGAATCTCATTACTTGAGGATGTATTCAAATAGTCGATTTGAATAATGAAAACAGTATGACTTGGCGAATTTTTCACATATTGTGTCATCCAGTCGTTTACTTTTTCCCACAACTCCAAACTATTCTCTGGAATACACTTACCAGTAATCTCAATTGTTCCTTTTGGATTTAATAAAATCAGTGGCGTAGATTCCGTTGCTAAAATTTCTAAAACTTCCATATTTTTTTGAGACAGCGAAGGTACTGCTAATATTGAAAAGACAAAGGCAATTATTAATAATACGGACGAATAGTAGGTGATTTGAACGCTGAATTACTGATTATGTGGTTGTTTGACACAAAAAAAGAACTCAGAGACAAGATTTTTCGCAATTTTTCGAACTTCAGTGAAGTAAACTCAGATTTTTATTATAATTTCGATTTATTAAGTTTGATAAAATCAATATATTACAACGTTTTAAACATTTATGACCAGTATTTTTGTTGCCAAATTAGATTTTGGCGTTACGAATGAACAGCTCAAGTCGCTGTTCGAGGAACACGGAAAAGTAAATAAAGCCAGTGTAGCCACCGACAGAGAAACAGGTAAATCAAGAGGTTTTGGATTTGTAGAAATGCCTGATGCCAACGAAGCTCAGGTAGCTATACGAGCACTTGATGGGTTCCTTGTGAATGGACGGCCAATCGCAGTTAAACAGGCGGAAGACAGATCGGGCAATAAATCTATTGGCGCCTCCCCAAAACCATATGTAAATCAAGGTAATACAGGACGTCAAGAAGATTACAACAGACCCAAACCTGATAATATTCCCCCGGCGATAACACCAGACCTTTTCCCAGCAAACCCTTTTAAAACAGATCAGCGGAAGAAAGGCAAGGTAAAAACGAAGGCAGAACTTGACGCCGAGATAAAAGCTAAGAAAATTAAGCTAGACGCACAAAATAAAAAAGCTACGAAGTATAATAAATTTTATGACGAAGAGGACGAAGATCTTGATCCAGATTTATACTCATATCGTAAAAGAGATGACGAAGACTTTAGCGACGAAGACGAGGATGATGACGATTTATAGTCGTTAGCTTCATTAAATATTTAATTTTGTTGGATGTTTAGTCCATACGCCGTCCATTTAAAACACCCAGTATTCAAGGTTATTTCTCAAGTAATTGAAGAAACTAATCAACCAGCTTATGTAATTGGTGGCTATGTACGTGACCTCATACTAGGGATTCCTTCCAAAGATATTGATATTGTGACAGTTGGTGATGGAACGAAATTCGCCAAGCGAGTGGCTGAGGTACTTCGCGTAAAACAGGTAACAGTATTCAAAAACTATGGCACTGCTCACTTTAGATACAAAGACATAGAAGTAGAATTTGTTGGTGCGAGGAAAGAATCTTACCACTGTGATTCTAGGAATCCAATTACGGAACTAGGAACATTACAAGATGATCAACTTAGGAGAGATTTTACGATAAACGCACTTGCTTTAAATTTAAGTAAATCCTCATACGGCGAACTCATAGATCCATTCAACGGAATACATGACCTTGAAAAAGGGATTATAACTACACCTACTAATCCAAATATTACCTTTAGCGATGACCCACTGCGCATGCTGCGAGCCATTAGGTTTGCTACTAGGCTAAACTTCTCAATTGATATAAATTGTCTCGAGTCAATGAGAACTAACAGCGAACGCATTGGTATAGTCTCGAAGGAGCGAATTTCCGAGGAATTAAATAAAATGATCTTAACTGATACCCCGTCTCGCGCATTTAAATTACTAAAAAGCACCATGCTCCTTCCTCCAGTTTTTCCCGAATTATTAGAGCTTTCTGGAGTTGAAACTATAAATGGGAAAAGTCACAAGGATAATTTTTTACATACCTTAGAAGTTCTTGACAATATTAGCCTGAACACAAATTCTCTTTGGCTTCGTTGGAGCGCTATACTGCATGATATTGCCAAACCTGCTACAAAACGTTTTGACCCAACTGTTGGATGGACATTTCATGGACACGAAGATTTAGGTGCCAGAATGGTTTCAAAAATTTTTAAGGCTATGAAATTACCCTTGGATCAAAAAATGAAATACGTTGAAAAAATGGTTAGGCTTCATCTTCGACCAATTGCTCTGGTAAAGGGTCATGTTACGGATTCTGCCATTCGCCGTCTACTGAGTGAGGCTGGCGACGATATAGAAGATTTAATGATATTATGCAACGCCGATATCACCTCAAAAAATGAATTTAAGGTTAAGAAATATCAGGAAAATTTTAAATTGGTATCCCAAAAATTAAAAGATGTTGAGGAAAGAGATGAAATTAGAAATTTCCAACCTCCTGTTAGTGGAGAAATGATAATGAAAACATTCAATATTGGTCCTTGTGCGGAAATTGGAAATATTAAAAGTCAAATCAAAGAAGCAATATTAGACGGACAAATTCAAAACAATTCCGAGGACGCAATAGAACTTATGCTTAAATTAGGAAAAGAACATGGATTAAAGGTTCACACACAACCTTTCGTCAAAAATTAGTTTGTACATTTACAATTAGTTGATTTTTACCTATGCCAGGACTCAAATTTAGAATACTTCTTGACTCAGAGAAAAATGAAGAAATCTTTAGAGATATTCTAATTCGTGACACGGATAACTTCGAGTCATTGTTTCGTGCTATAATTGATGCCTTTAAATTCAATGGGAATCAAATGGCATCTTTTTATGTTTCGAATGATGAATGGGATAAAGGACACGAAATAAGCCTAATGGATATGTCCTACGAGGACGATAGTGTGGATTCGCTTCCGGGAGTCATGAGAGATGCACAAATTAAAGATTTTTTAGAAGAACCTGATCAAAAATTCATTTTGGTTTACGACTTCATCAAGATGTGGATTTTTCTCGTTGAATTAATTGGGTTTGACAAATCAGAGCCGGAAACGCCGGAATTATTGCTATCAATTGGCAATCCGCCCCTTGAAAGTTCAAAGGAACTGCTGGATGACTCGATTTTTGCCAATAATGAGGGGGGTATTGATGGATTGTCGGAGGAAGACGAAGACGAAGACGAACTCGGACTCAATGAATTTGATGACGGCTATTCTGACGATGATTTAACGGACTATAACGAAGAATTTTATTCTTAAGATTTATGAAGGGAGATCCTATTGGCAAGGCAATTCTTGACTTTTCTAAAACACGAAAACCCGCAGATATAATTGTTCATTCGGACCTTTGTGACGATGATATTATACCTCTTGAAGTGCTTTTTCGCTCGTATGAGGAAATGCCCGATTTAGAAAAAACAGCACTTTCACTATGTAAAGGCTCAATTTTAGATGTTGGTGCGGGTACAGGTGTACATGCCTCGTGGTTAGAATCAAAGGGATATGATGTAGTAGTTTTAGAATCAAGTCCCGGAGCCGCAGCCTACCTGAAAGAGCAAAATCTCAATACCATTGAATGTTTTTTTGAAGAAATCAATATCGGCAAAAAGTTCGATACGATATTGATGTTGATGAATGGCATTGGTATCGCGAAAAAATTATCTAACCTAGAAGCATTTTTAAAAAAGGTACAATCTATAGTTAATCCGGGGGGACAACTTATTTTCGACTCTTCCGATGTTCGTTATCTCTATGAAGATGAAGATGGTTCCATGCTGATAGACTTAAATGCCGAATACTACGGTAACTTCAAATTTCAAATGGAATTTAAAAAAGAAATTGGCGAGTGGTTTGAATGGTTGTATGTCGACTACGATACCTTTCATGGAGTAGCAAAAAAGATTGGTGCGAACTGCGAAAGAATCATGGAATACGATAATCATTACTTAGCAAAAGTCAGTTTTTAAGATTATGCGCGGTTTGCCCTATTTATTTTTACTAATAGTTTTTTCCTGCAGTACATACGCCGAAGAAGAACTAGAAGGATTCGATAATCAGATAAAATCATACGTGAAAGACAAAAAAATCACCTTTTCCAAAACTGAGGAGGGAGTCTACTACAACATAAAACAACAAGGAATTGGTCGGAAAATTATATATGGCGACAGTGTTCTTATTTCCTACAAAGGAGTATTGTTGGATGGAACTTTAGTAGATGAGCAAAAAAAACCAATTTGGTTTGCCGTTAAAGATCTGATTGCAGGTTGGAAGTATACACTCACCTTGATAAATAAAAATTCAGTAATAGAATTGATAATTCCCCCTCAATTAGGATACGGAGATCATAAATTACAAAAAATACCAAAGAATTCCATTTTATTTTATGAAGTAAAAGTCGTTGATATTCACTGAAATCAATCTGCTTTTGCTATTTTTACACCAAAATTAAGAACAATCTCTATGAGCGTACTGGTAAATAAAAACTCAAAAGTAATCGTGCAAGGTTTCACAGGAAGTGAAGGAACATTTCATGCAGGTCAAATGATAGAATTTGGAACAAATGTCGTGGGTGGTGTCACTCCCGGAAAAGGTGGAAGTACACATTTAGACCGTCCTGTATTCAATACTGTATCTGATGCTGTTGCTTCTACAGGTGCCGATGTAACCATTATTTTTGTTCCACCAGCTTTCGCTGCCGACGCCATCATGGAAGCTGCTGAGGCAGGCATAAAAGTTATTGTTTGTATTACAGAAGGAATTCCAGTAAACGACATGATTAAGGCAAAAGAATATATCAAAGGTTTCGCCTGTCGTTTGATCGGACCAAATTGCCCAGGAATTATTACAGCTGGGGAAGCGAAAGTGGGTATCATGCCGGGTTTTGTTTTTAAGAAAGGTAAAATTGGTATTGTATCCAAGTCAGGTACATTAACTTATGAAGCGGCTGACCAAGTTGCAAAAGCAGGATTAGGAATTACCACGGCTATAGGCATTGGAGGTGATCCAATAATAGGAACGACAACTAAAGAGGCCGTAGAACTTTTGATGAATGATCCAGAAACTGAAGGTATTGTAATGATCGGAGAAATTGGAGGAAGCCTTGAGGCCATCGCTGCTAGATGGATTAAAGAAAATGGAACAAAACCTGTTGTCGGCTTCATCGCTGGAGAAACAGCACCCAAAGGAAGAACGATGGGGCACGCTGGTGCAATTGTTGGAGGAGATGATGATACAGCAGAGGCCAAAAAACGTATCATGAGAGAATGTGGAATTCATGTTGTAGATTCTCCTGCGCAAATTGGCGCTAAAATGGCTGAAGTTCTTGGCGTTACCGTATAATCAAGCATTTCATTTAAGGCACTCAGTAATGTGGCTTTTTCATGACTAACCTACGCTTAACTAAACGTTAGGAAAAGTCTATTTATTTAGCTCACCTGAAGGGCAATATGAGTCAGTTCCAAAAATCCCAAGAAATTCCTAATTTAAATTGAGGTAAAGGATAGTAATATCCCTCGATTATTGGAATTCGCTTATTAACCCAATAGTAGGAGATGTTGTCCATTCGAACGAAAAAGCGAAATTGATTTACATTGAAATTTGCAAAACATCCTAAAGAATAAAAACCCGGAAGCGATTCTTGTGTATTGAGAGCAGCAATATCAAAAGCCCCCATGGAAGGACTATAAACAAGCCGCTTGTGAGCGGAAAGAATATATGCATCAAATCCAAGAATTGACTTTAACCTTCCGTCTTTAAAAAGTCCAGTTTTGAGCGCGAATCGAATGGAAGCTTGGTGTTGTGGAATATATCTAAGCTCCTCATTTATGGAAGTAAACTGATAGGAAACTACACCAACCAGATGCTTGAAGTTTATACCTGTTCGTCCTGTAAGTTTGTATACATCAATTAACGGATTATCTACATTTGTCCAGTTCACAGAATTAAAATAATAAGCATTCTTCGATTGTATATAATCCCCTCCTAATTGGGCGAAAAAGAATGATTTTCGGAAAATAGCTTCAGCGCCAAATTTCATCGTCTGCTGCAATGTAATAGCTGATAAAAAATAGTCTAATGTATTTCCTCTGTAATCTCGTAAAAATGGAGTTGGAGGAGAGAGACTAAATTGATTGTTAAAATTAAGCGTGAGTAAATTATATCTCCCTGAAACGTTGTTTTGTAAATCTAAAGAGGAAAAGTTACCGTAAATCCCGTAGACCCCCTTGGATAGAAAACTCCACTTTTTACCCTTATATTCGAGGTAATGATCAAGAGATAACTCATTGGTATCAATAGATCTTCCGAGTGTTTTAGACTGCCAATTTTCCAGTGAAATGTGAGATAAAAATTTAAAGTTTTTATTTTCATAGAAGAAACCTGCTTTTGCTTTCATTCGCGTGAGAGAAATACTGTCTGCCGTCTCACTAGAATCAACATTTACCATTGGATAGATAAGAGCCAAATCACCTTCTTCATGGTAAAAACGTTTTATTGTACTATAGGCACCTGCAACTTGCAAACCCATCGTAGTAGTTTCTTTTTTAAGCAGGTTATATCGGAAATTATTCATTAGCACAGTTGTACTAGTTTTTGAAAAAGCATCTACCTTATTAACCGATACCAAAGTTTGCGGTAATATAAATAACAAAGAATCATTAGTTAATCCACCACTCCAATTATTAACTATTGTTGATTTTTCAATGGAAGAGATATTTTCCACCTTTCCTCTGGATATCCTCATCAGTGCGCGATAATTAAAATCATTAAAAAGTGAATTTCGCTGAAATCCTGTCGACTTATTTTGTACAATATCCGCATTAATTAGTACGGCTGAAGAAATTAGTTGTTGATAATTAGCAGTAAGAAGTTGAGTACCCTGTTGACCAAATGAATACCCGAAACCAATGTGGGGCAAGGCAGAAAAAATAATACGCTGAGAGGTTGGAGACTGATCATAAATCAGCTGATTTCCTGGCATAATAACCGTTTCAGATGGAAAACTATTTAATCCAAAAGGAACATATGGGAGGGAAAAAAAATTAGCATGACAATCGAGAGAATCTAGTACACCTCTAGTTTTAAAAGATGCTTTTAAGGTATCCACTTTCAATATCTGAGCGGACAATTGAAAAGAGGTTGAAAGGAAAAAAATAAGAATATATGCTCTCCACATATGCACAAACCTACAAAAAAAGGGGCATATTGCCCCCTTTAGATTCACTTGAAGTATAATATACTAAAGCGTATTTAAGTGCACTTGCAAACCTGATTTCAAGTTTGCCGCTTTGTTGGCATGTATAATGTTTCTTTTCGCTAATTTGTCAATCATTGCCGTAACTCGTGGGAACAAAGAACTAGCTTCTACCTTATCTGATAAACTGCGTAGGTTACGAATAGCATTACGCGTGGTTTTGTGCTGATATTTATTCAACACTCTTTTTGCATCATTAGAACGAATTCTCTTAATTGCTGACTTGTGATTTGCCATATTTTAGTTAATTATTATTTTAAAATCTTTGCAGCCCATAGGAGAATCGAACTCCTGTTTCCAGGATGAAAACCTGGCGTCCTAACCACTAGACGAATGGGCCAAGGTATCGTTTATACTTTGGCAGCCCATAGGAGAATCGAACTCCTGTTTCCAGGATGAAAACCTGGCGTCCTAACCACTAGACGAATGGGCCAAAGCCCCAAAATTTTTCAATTTGGGAGTGCAAATATACGAGTAAATTCCTTAATCACAAGGAGGAATAAGCAATTTTTTAATTATCCTCGGCTTTCATTTTAAAACCTAATCTTTTCGCGGTTTGTAACTTTAAATTATCACCGATATATTGAATTTGAGATACAGAAAGTTGGTCGTAATACTCGAATGGAGGAATGTATAAATCAAATTCTAAGGCGTGCGCAAAAGATAGCTGTATGATTATCTCTATAATTTCATCAGTTAATTGTAAGTTCTGAGGATCTTTGAACATGGACCCCAAAATACCCTTGCCTTCCACCCAAAAATGACGATCATGGTTGATGAAAATTCTAGAGATTAAATATCCTACATCTTCTTGGCGATTTTGTAAGAATGATTCAGCAAGGAAATTATAAACGTTAATAATACCGAAATAACCGTTGTTTTCGTTCGCTCTGAAATAAGACGTACCCCATAGTGGATTATTATCGGGTAGTCTAAATACATTGTTGTGTAGGTTGAATACTAAAACATCACTACCCACAAATGCATGCATCTCAAACTTTCCTTTGTCCTCCGTGTAAAGTCTTATCCTTGGATCTTCAATGACAGATCTAAGTGCATCTATTTCGTGTTGAAGCATTTTCTTAAATGCGTCAAAGACTTTTTCACAATCATCGGCAATATCTTGTTTTAATGAGGATTTATCCATTAAAAGCTGTTTCAATGCCTCTCTATTTTTCGCAATCGCTTTTTCTTGTTTCATAACGTGAATTATACTTCAAATATATAGTATGAGCCACTAAAAACGACATGTATTACCAAAAAATTAATTTAATGTTGTTTCAATTCTAACTATCTTTGAAACGCTTAACTCTTTTAATCTTTCAAATTTGCATTATAAAAAGAAAGTTTGGTTTATCATAAATCCTATTTCTGGCATAGAGAAAAAGGATTTTATACCTGAAATAATTAAGACCGAACTTGATGCTACTTTGTTTGACTATGAAATAAAATACACCGCATCTAAAGGCCATGGTTTTCTTATTGGAAAAGAAGCCATTGAAAGAAAAATAGATATCGTTTGTGCCGTTGGTGGCGACGGAACTGTTCACGACGTGGCAACGTCATTAATTGGTTCAGAGGTAATTCTCGCTATCCTCCCTGCAGGGTCTGGAAATGGACTAGCAAGACATATGCATATACCGCTTGACTTAAGAAAAGCTATAAGATGTATAAATTCCAACTATGTGATTCAAATGGACACGGGAAGAATAAATAATCTTGCCTTTCTTGGTATTGGCGGATTTGGATTTGATGCACTCATTGCTAAAAGATTTGATGAGGATACTAAACGAGGATTTTGGATGTATGTAAAACATGTACTGAAAGAATTTTTCAGGTTCCATCCGATTAATTTTACCATTGATACAAATGGAGAGGTTCGAAATATAACAGCTCTCTTATGTACTATTGCCAATACATCCGAATACGGCAACGGATTTATTATTTCTCCAAAATCAGATCCAACAGACGGTAAACTTGAAATGGTCCTGTTAAAACCTTTCTCTTTTTGGAGAATACCATTTGTGGCTAATAATTACTTCAAAGGAAAAATGCAGCCACCAGCTTTAAGCGAGGTGATATCATTCAAAAGTGCGACAATTGAAATGAATACCTCTCTTGGTCATTATGATGGCGAGCCTACAGTGGTTCCAAATAGAGTGTCCATTGAAGTTGTACCGAAAAGTTTGTATATATTAATTCCCAAAAAAATATGAGTTTTATAGAGTCTAATTTAGAGACCGTTCTAAGCTGCCTGGATAGATTGGAAGAAAACACCTTACCTGCATGGGGGACAATGACTGCTCAACGTATGGTGGAGCACTTGACAGAAAGTTTAGCTATGTCAATGGGTGAAGGTGATCATTCGTTGATTACGCCAGAAGAAAAAATTTCAGCAATGCAAGCTTTCTTGTTCAGCGAAAAACCGATGGCGAAAAATATGAGCGTATCTTTTGCACCTCAAAATTTTTCCCTTAGGAATGAATCTTTGGAACTAGCAATTGATGAGATTTGCGAAAAATGGGTAGATTTTGAATTATTTTACGAGGACAACCCAGTGAAAAAGGCTCTTCACCCTTATTATGGGTATCTTGATTACAATGGCTGGAAAGCACTTCACGCGAAGCACTTCACTCACCACTTTTTACAATTCAACTTGGTTTAAATGCACTATTGGATTCCTGTTTTGAGTATTGTAATAGGCGTTCTAAATTACCTGTATTGGAGAAAAAACGGTTACAAGAATTTTGGAGTTCTTGTGTTTAGTATAATCATATCGTTCGTCCTTCTTGCCATGTTATCGAAATACCTTAGCTAACAGATAATACTAGTCCAAGGGCTAAAAATAAGACCAAAAGCTAAACTCTTCAAATTTATAAATTGGTTTCGGCAATAAAATGTCTCAACTTACTTAAGGTGAGTGTGATAGCCCATTGATGCTTTATGCGATTTAACTAACTAAATAACCAGCTTTGCGCGCATCATACGCCTTGAAAGTTCCAGTAGCATGCGCCACAAGTTCTCCTTCCTTGTTGGTGATTTCTGCTTCCATAAATAAAATAGTAGCCCCAGATTTTTTTACCCGAGACAGAGCGACTAGTTTATCGCCATTATAAACGGGCTGTAAAAACGAAACTTTAAACTCCAAGGTTGTAACTACTTGGGCTCTTTCTGCCACGAGAGTCAGGGCGCCGACCCCCATACATGCATCAGCTAATGCTGAGATGCACCCGCCATGTACATTTAAAGGTGTGGCGAGATGGTTATCTTTAATTTTTAGCGAGTACTCGACTTGACCAGGAGAAATAATATGAAAATCCATTCCTAAAAAATATCCAAATTGATTTTTATCAATGTATTGACTTACTATATCTTTCATACTAAATACAAATAATTGCCTGAAGTCAAGACGGCATATAACCTCTCATGCATTGCATAGAATACCGATTGAACTTCTTTGGGATTGACCCAAACTTGCACTGTTATCCTCGGCCCATTCTCCGTAATTTCCTCAATACCAATGAAAATATCGGGTTTTACTAAAATTCTGCTATCAGTAGATAAGACCTCTTTAATCAAAGTTTTTACTTCATCTAAGGATGCCCCCGCTGTCAAATGAAAAATCCAATCGACTCTTCTATTGTCTTGCTTTGTAAAATTTACAATATTACCATTCGCCAATGGGCCGTTGGGGATAATAATAGTTTTATTTTCAGCAGTTTTAAGATAGGTGTTAAAAATTTGAATTTCTGTAACTGCTCCTTGTTCATTTTGTGCTTTTATTACATCTCCAACTTTGAATGGCTTCAACACCAATATCATTATTCCTCCCGCAAAATTCGAGAGCGTACCGGAAAAAGCCATTCCAATTGCAAGACCGGCTGCACCTAGCAAGGTAATAAATGAAGTCATCTGCAAGCCAAGCTGAGCCAAGGCTGTAATTACAACAAGAACTTTAATTGATATCTTAGCGAAACTTGCGGTAAAAGAAATAATACCAGGATCGGTTTTGCTTTTGTGTAATATGCCTTTAATCATTGTAGAAATTACACCTGATAACCATAGCCCCACAACTAAAATGGTAATGGCAAAAAGTAAATTTTTTCCAATATTGAACAACAAACGATTCCATTGATCGTATGTCAAACCGAATAAGGCAAGTTCAAAGTTGTACATATTAAATGTTTAGAGCAAAAATAAGTAGTTTTGAATATGTTTTTTGTTTTCTCTAAGATTTTACTTTTTCTTCTAAATCCTTTCCTCTGGTTGACTACTGCCACTATCCTTGCATTTACCTTGCATTCACCATTCTGGAGGTCGCGAATGAAGTGGGTAGCAGTTTCCATATTTTTAATTTTTTCAAATCCATTCATACTCGGCAGTCTGATAAGAAACTGGGAAGATAAGGCCACCAAAATAGATGAAATAGGAAATTATGATATTGGTGTAGTTCTAAGCGGTATGATGGAATACAATAGGGATGTTGATCGTTTAACAGTTCGACGGGGTAGCGATAGAATTTGGCAAGCAATTACCTTGTATAAGAAAGGGAAAATCAAGAAAATACTTATCTCCGGGGATAGTGGATACCTTGTAAAGGACGGATTACATGAGGCAGATCAGTTGAAGACTCTTCTTTTGATTTGGGGAATACCGATTGACGACATAATCATAGAAAATAGTAGTAGAAATACTCATGAGAACGCACTTTTCACTAAAAAACTCATTCAAAAAGATTTTAAAAATAGTTCTTTACTATTGATTACTAGTTCATTACATATGAAAAGAGCCAGTGATTGCTTTAGGCGTGAAGGCTTGGTGTTTGACTCCTTTTCTACGGATCATTACTCAGAGATAAATAAAATATTCACCCTTGATATGTTGATTCCGAGCATCGATGCCTTTCAACTTTGGGGTACATTTAATAAAGAGTGGGTAGGGTATTTTGCTTATTGGTTATTGGATTATTTATAATGGACATAATTATCAAGGATCCCTCTGGGGAACTAAAAGTAATAAGGGGTTTCTTTACCGAAGAGGAAAGCCAATGCTACTTTGAGCACCTTAACGAGCAACTTGCGTTTGAACAACAAGACATTGTCATGTTCGGAAAAAAAATAGCTATCCCAAGGTTAGAAAGTTTTCATTCCTTAAATGGAGAGACCTATGGCTACTCCGGTAAAAGACTCGAGAGCAAACCATTTGATCAGGTATTGTCCGCTATTAAAATCCGAATTGAAGAGTCTTTTAGATTATCATTTAATTCCGTTCTTGTTAACTTATATAGAAACGAAAACGACTCGAATGGATGGCATGCAGATGATGAAAAAGAGCTAGGTTTAAACCCGGTAATTGCTTCATTGAGTTTAGGATTTACGCGGCGATTTCAACTCAAACATAAAGAGTCATCGACCACTCATTCGCTTTTATTGGGCTCAGGTGATTTGGTAATAATGGGTGGAGCATTGCAACACTTTTGGAAGCATCAAGTTCCCAAAGAAAAGTTTATTTGCGGACCCAGAATCAACCTAACGTTCCGATTTATCTATTAACTTTGACTCATGGATAACCTCTTCATGAAACGAGCGCTTTCACTGGCTAAATTGGGCCTTGGTAAAGTCGCCCCGAATCCAATGGTCGGTTGCGTAATTGTTTGTAATGACAAAATTATTGGAGAGGGTTACCACAAAGTATTTGGCGGACCTCATGCAGAAGTTAATGCCATTCAACAAGTAAAAGACCAATCCCTGCTGACAGAATCTACCGCTTTCGTTACACTTGAACCATGTGCTCATTTTGGCAAAACACCTCCTTGTGCAGATTTACTTATCAAAAGTGGTGTAAAAAAAGTCGTTATTGGCACTCGAGACAGTAATCCCTTAGTAGCGGGAAAAGGCATAGAAAAATTACAAAAAGCAGGAATTGAAGTTGTCGAAAATATAATGGAAAAAGAATGTAGACAACTGAATCGCAGATTTTTTACATTTCATGAAAAATCAAGGCCCTACGTTATTTTAAAATGGGCACAAACCCTAGATGGGTACTTAGATAAGCAACGCTCCCCGGATGAAATCGGAATAAATTGGATAAGTGGACCAGAAACTAAGTCATTAGTGCATAAATGGAGAAGTGAGGAACAAGCTATTCTGGTTGGTAGAAATACGATAATGAATGATAATCCTTCGTTAACAGTTCGAGACTATTCTGGGAAAAATCCAATACGAGTAGTCATAGATAGTCAACTCACCATTGGTAATTTAAAAAATGTATTTTCAGACGATGCCGAAACCCTAGTCTTCAATCGCATTAAAAACGAAAAACAAGCGACGATTGAGTGGATAAAAATCCAAGAGACGAGTACAGATAATATTTTAAAAGAGTTATTTAAACGAGGAATACAATCCATTCTTGTGGAGGGAGGTAGTAGAACTTTACAATATTTCATTATTGATAATGTTTGGGATGAAGCCAGAATAATTGTAGGAGATTTGCAATTTGGAGCGGGCATAAAAGCGCCGATCATAAATAAATTACCCAACGATACCTATCTGTTTGGAGACGACAGGATATATACATTTCTTAGAAAATGATTGCTTTACTTATATCCATAATTACCTCCTCATTCATCTTTGTTATTTTTAAGCTTTTTGAAAAATATCAAATAGATACTTTTCAAGCAATAGTCTACAATTATTTTGCTGCCTTAATTTGCGGACTAACATTCTTTGGACATGAATGGAATCCGATTTCCCTAGAAGAACCAAGTTGGATTCCTGGAGTCATTCTCTGTGCCTTACTTTTTATTTCCCTTTTTGTTTTAATGGGCATCAGTTCTCAGAAAAATGGCATTGCCGCAACCTCAGTAGCAGTAAAAATGAGTATGGCTCTCAGTGTAGGAGCAATGTTATGTCTCTACAAAGAACCTTTATCTGCCTTAAAAATTGCAGGGATAATTTTAGCGATTACAGGAGTAATTCTTGTCTCCATAGAACAACAGCCCAAAGAATCAACCTCAAAAAAATACGTTTGGATGCTTGCTGTACTATTTACTGGAAGTGCGCTACTTGATGTCGCATTGAATTACAGCCAACATTTCTTATTGGGAGCATTATCCCCTTCCCTCTTTTCAGCGTTTGGATTTGGATTAGCGGGTCTTTTTGGTAGTGTGATTTTGGGTGTTCGATTCAGAAATAAAACAACTATTTTCTCACTTAGGCATGTAATTGCGGGCATTATTTTGGGGATTCCAAATTTCTTTTCTATCTACCTATTATTACTTGCCTACGAAACTGCTCCTATCAGCGATTCGTCCATCGTCACAATTATAAATATATCTGTTGTGTGTCTGAGTACCTTATTCGGCTATTTCCTTTTTAAAGAAAAATTATCGCCTCAAAAATGGTTAGGGATTTCCGCGGCAATTTTAGCCATTATTTTGATTAGCCAAGCTTAAGTAAAAGTCTTAAAAGTCCTTAATTAATCAGTTTATTTACAGTATATTTGATGGTGCGATTTCTATATCTATTCTTATTTCTAATTTATTCAAGTTATGCGTTTAATCAGGGTGCATATCAACTGGCAGTTTTGAAATATAATGGAGGGGGTGACTACTATGCCAACCCCACTGCTCTTCCAAACCTTATAAAGTTTTGTAATAAAGAATTGAATACAAATATTTCCAAGGAAGTACCGTATGTAGAGGTGGGAAGTAAAGATATTTTCCGATACCCATTCATACATATGACTGGTCACGGAAATGTAGTTTTTTCACGTTCAGATATTGAAAATTTAAGAAGTTACTTATTAGCAGGAGGATTCTTACATATCGACGATAACTACGGTATGAATGAATTCATCCGTGTTGAATTGAAAAAAGTGTTTCCTGACAAACAATTGGTAGAATTACCCTCTAATCACCCTATTTTCAATCAAAAATATAGTTTTAACGGTTTACCAAAGGTTCACGAACACGACGGTAAAAGACCACAAGCTTTTGGTATTATAGAGGATGGAAGACTCATTTGTTTATATACCTATGAAACGGACTTGAGCGATGGATGGGAAGATCCACAAGTTCATAATGACCCTGCTGACAAGAGAATATCAGCACTTAAAATGGGCGCAAATATTCTCATATATGCTTTTACTAATTAATATTATTTGTCATGGATTATACCCTTCTTATTATTGTTTCAATTGTCCTAACACTATTTTTTTTGTCATTCTACACTGTCACGCAAGGGACTATCGCTGTGATCACTCTTTTTGGAAAGTATCGAAGAAATGCACACCCTGGCTTACGGCTTCGTATTCCATTAATCGAGCAAATCTATAAACGCATTTCCATACAAAATCAGAGTATAGAAATGGAATTTCAAGCAGTAACGATAGATCAGGCTAATGTATATTTCAAGAGTATGTTGCTTTACAGTGTTATGAATGAGGATGAAGAAACAATTAATAAAGTGGCTTTTAAATTTATCAGTAATAGAGATTTAATGCAAGCACTTATAAGAACCATAGAAGGGTCCATAAGATCCTTTGTGGCTAGTCAAAAGCAGAGTGAAATTTTAGGACTTCGACATGAATTAGTCAAGAATGTAAAAGAACAAATCGATCACACACTTGAAGAGTGGGGATATCATTTATTGGATCTTCAAATCAACGATATTACCTTCGACCCAGCCATTATAGAAAGCATGAGTAGAGTTGTTGCTTCAAATAACTTGAAAGCCGCTGCAGAGAATGAAGGTCAGGCATTATTAATAACTAAAACGAAAGCTGCAGAAGCCGAAGGAAACGCCACCAAAATTGCTGCACATGCCGAAAAAGAGGCTGCTATGTTAAGAGGACAAGGAGTTGCATTATTCCGTCAAGAGGTAGCTAAAGGGATGAGTGAGGCGGCGGCAGAGATGAAGCAAGCAAACTTAGACACCAATGTAATTTTATTTTCCATGTGGACTGAGGCAATCAAAAATTTTGCAGAATATGGAAAAGGAAATACCATTTTCTTAGATGGGAGCGCTGAAGGTATGCAAAAAACCTTAAAGCAAATTCAGGCCATGATTAGCGAAGATATTCAGAAGTAGCGTTTTTATATATCCTACCTTAAACGATTCAATTCACTAGATTGATTCGCTGTATCGATTACCTCTGAAGAAACTACCTATGTCGTTAAACTTGATTCCCTCTTTCCGAAAAACTTCATGCGCCCTTTTCATACTCAATTGTCTGGTATAAAACGGTTCGTTTACGATAAAGTGATGAATGGAATGTGTTGATCCAAAATTGAAACAAAATAACTGAAATGGCCAAGTCCACCAGGCATTTAATACCTGAGTTTGCCTTGCAACATCTCCATCTGCAACATCACCGTAATAATGCATATTGGAAGTTATAAAATGAAGGCAGAACTGACGAATATAATTAGGTAAGACAAAAATATAGATAATAGGGTCCAGTGCAGAACACCACCAAATCATCGTGTCTTCATTCAAGATGCTTACATCGAACGCAAGAAGTAATTTAAATATTACCCAAACATAAAACACTAAATAAGCCGGAATACCAATAGGCATAAATCCAAAAATAAGAGTCTTTCTCAACATTTTCATATCTTTCGCCTGCAGCCTATTCGCCGAATATTCTGCTTTAATCTCCCTGATAATCCTGACACAGCGAAACATAAAACTGAATAATAAGTCGGGAGTCATAATCAATCTTTTTAATGACCATTTTTCGCCATTCGTAACCCCTCTCTCTTCTATATCTATAACCTTTCCCGAGTGCTGATGGTGGTGGTGATGCCAATACTTTCTTATCCAAGGATTCAGCGTGAGAGGTCTAAAAATCCAAACAAGAAGGGTCATCAAATTCACCATTAATTTAGATTTTTTGTAATAGAGACCATGAATCAAATCATGCTCTAATTCATGCAGAATGGAGGTCCAAAAAGCCACCCACAACACAAGAAACACAGTACTCATTTGACCTTTTAGCCAATACATTGAGGCAAATCCGATACTTACGATACATAACAAAAGAATACTCAATCCTAAGATATCCTGAAATTTCAGCAGCTTATATTTTGATCTCAACCGATCATGTTCATTACGAAGAGCAGAGGTGATTCTTTTAATTTTTTCCTGATCTATTGAAGTTAATGGCATGGTGTCGGTTAAGTATGCAACTACGTTTAATCTTTTGTTCGAAGCCGTTACGAACTGCAACGACTTGATAAGGTATACTCCTAGTGAGCAATATCGGATTCGAACCAATGACCCCTACCCTGTCAAGGTAGTGCTCTAAACCAACTGAGCTAATTGCCCGATAAAAAAAGCAGTCTAAGACTGCTTTTTTTGTGTGGTCCCACCTGGGCTCGAACCAGGGACCACCTGATTATGAGTCAGGTGCTCTAACCAACTGAGCTATAGGACCGCTGAACCTTCGTTCAAATCGACTGCAAAAATAGTAAAAATCAACTAAAAAAATCAAAAAGTATGTAATATTACCTTTTTGAAGGGATAAAAAACTAAACTATTTACTAAAACATAATGATTAATTTTGTGATATGTCCATCACGCTTGATTATCACCTTCAAGAACTACAATTTAAGCATCCTTTCTCTGTAGCTGGAAATACGCGAAACCATACCCCATCAGTTCTGATTATACTGAAAGATGAGAATTTTACAGGTTATGGAGAGGTAACGATGCCTCCATATCTTGGTGAAACCCCCTCAAGTGCTATAACATTTCTTAAAAAAGTGAGTTTTTCAGGCATTACTACAGCCACAACGATCGCGAAATTTCATCATTATATTGATTGCCTAGATACAGGAAACAATGCTGCTAAAGCAGGATTAGACATTGCATTTCATGACCTTGTATCAAAAAGAAGAAATGTAGACATTTGCTCTTTATATAGCCTCCCAAATGAGAAAAAAGCAAGTTCCTTTACCATTGGACTTGATACACCGCAAGTAATGTTAGAAAAGACCTCAGAGGCCGAGGAATTGGGATTTCACGTTTTAAAGGTGAAACTCGGCGGCTTAAACGATAAAGAAACAATGAGGCTCATTTCAAACTTTTGGAAAAAACCTATTTCAGTGGATGCCAATCAAGGATGGAAAGATCCTGCGTGGTCTTTGGATTTTTGTCATGAATTAAAAGAAATGGGCGTGCTTTTCGTGGAGCAACCTTTCGAAAAATCGAACTTAAATATGGCAGTATGGCTTACGAGTAGATCTCCGCTGCCAATTATTGCAGATGAAAGCTGCAAGCGATTTACAGATTTAGAGGTCGTGAAAAATTGTTTTCATGGAATTAACGTTAAGCTGATGAAGAGCACCGGTTTGTTTGAGGCACACAAAATGTTGACATACGCAAGAACTAACGGGATGAAAACTGTAACTGGCTGCATGGCTGAGTCATCTTGTGCCGTAGCTGCCATGTCACATTTCGCTGCTCTCGCCGATTGGGTGGATTTAGATGGCCCGTTTTTAATTACAAATGACCCTTTTGAACCTGTAAAACTTATTGAAGGGTGTATTCAAGTACCGAGAAAAATTGGCATCGGCGTGGAATTGCTTTAACCTAAGGATACATCTAATATCATCATAACAACAAATCCAGCCATGAATCCTAAAACTGCGACATCGGTATATTTATCGCGTTGCGTTTCAGGAATTACCTCTTCAACTACAACAAAAATCATCGCGCCAGCAGCAAAGGCCATAGCAAAAGGTAGAATCGGTTCCACATAAATAACGAGTATTGCCCCTAACACGCCAGCGATAGGTTCTACAATGGCAGATAATTGACCATACCAAAAACTTTTAAATCTCGAGGCACCTGCACGTCTCAACGGCATAGCAACGGCAAATCCCTCTGGGAAATTTTGTATGCCAATACCAATAGCCAAGGCCACAGCTCCCGCTATCGAAGCTCCTTCCATACCGTTAGCAGCAGCGCCGAATAATACACCGACCGCCAATCCTTCTGGAATATTATGCAAAGTGATGGCTAAAACCAACAAGGTTGTTTTATGTAATTGTGTTTTTACCCCTTCTGTTTCGTTTTCACCAAAGTTTATGTGCAAGTGCGGAAGACTTTTATCGAGAAAAAACAAAAACAACGCCCCGCTTAGGAATCCCACTGCAGCTGGCATCCAGGACCACCCAGGATACAAACGCTCAGACATTTCTATCGAGGGGGTTAATAGCGACCAGAAACTCGCAGCTACCATAACACCACCGGTAAAACCGAGCATTCCATCTAACCAACCGCGATGCATTGTTTTAAAGAAAAAAACCAATGAGGCTCCAGCTGCTGTGACTAACCAAGTAAAAGTAGTAGCAATGAACGCTGCAAGAATGGGGTCAATACCACGAAAAAAGTTAATTATACTTTCCAAATCACTTTATTAAAAGCAAAGGTACTACTTAAAAGGCCTAAATTATTCAAAACCTTTCTTTGTAGCATTTTCTTTTAAATTTTTGGTGACTGCGGTTCCAAAATCATCTTTTTCTGAGAGATCCTTATTTTTAGCACGTTCATCTTTAATAAATTCCTCACGTTTTTTTGCCAACTCCCCTATTTCACGTTGAATTTTTTCCCTTTCCTCTTGTTTTTTATTCAACATGAGTTTTTTCTCCTCATCAGTTTTACCTTTGAATTCATCTGGCAATTCCTCCTCTTTCATTTTTAAAATAATTGTGGAATCCGCCTGAACAGCATCTACTAAATCATAATTTGCATTCTTATAATTGGCCTTTGACTTCGCGATGGATCTCTCGACTGCAACACTTGCTCCTTGGTTTGTTGAATTATCGTCTTCTCTGAGTTGTTGCTCTTTTTTTACAGAACCCTGTGAACCATACCACAAATAGGTTTTGTTTAATTGATTGTTTTTTATATTTATTTCTTCATCGTAAGGTGTGTTGATAAAGACGACTTTCTCATTAGAGTTAATATTAAAATAGGCTCCACTACTGCACGTTGCTCCATCCTTCCAGTGTTCTCTTACCCCTTGTTCGTAGATACCACAATAAATTGTATTGATCAAAATACCACGATTTTGGGCTTCTTGACAAACATCTTTATAAGAAACCGGACCTTGATCAAAGGGCTCATTTCCTGCAATGTATATTAACTTTAAATCCCCTTTATCGGATGACCAAGAAAGATCTTGAATGGACTGTTTGATAACAGCACCGCAATACTCCTCTCCACCATTTGTTCTCAAACCGAATAACTTTTCCGAAACCAGATCTAAATCTTTGGAAAAATTTAGTTGTTGCCGAATCCAATATTTAGAGTTTATGCCAGAATTACCATAATCATACATGGCAATTTCTAAAGTAGGTGTAGCTCCCTGATATTTCAAATTGGAAACTTCATTAACAATTGACCAAATTTTAGACTTGGCTTGATCAATTAATCCATCCATGCTGTTGGAGGTATCAAACAAAATAACCAATTGAACTTTCCTATTCGATAGTGTTTGGGCTGATACTGTTATGGTCGAAAATAGGAGAACGAGTGAACCGAGAATTTTTTTCATAAGGATTTTTTTCACTCACTTACACCGCAGCATAAAAAAGGTTCAATTCTCCAAGAAACTTGTTAAGGCTAGTGAGTAACTTTTTAAACCAAAACCCAAAATTACTCCTTTGCAGACTGGGCTAATTAGCGACTCATGCCGAAAAGATTCCCTGCTTGCAGTATTACTCATATGCACTTCGATAACAGGTATAGATATAGCGGCAATGCAGTCTCTGATAGCAACGCTTGTGTGTGAATATCCCGCTGCATTTAAGACAATTCCCAAAGCGGATGATTTTTGAAGTACATCTATAATGTCTCCTTCAATGTTGGATTGAAAATAGTCCAATTCCAACATGGGGAAGTTGGATATAAGTTCCTCAAAATACTCTTCGAATGAAACATTACCATAAATTTGTGTTTCCCTCGTACCGAGTAGGTTCATATTGGGGCCATTTACAATAAGAATTTTCATGTATGTTAGTTTGGGAGCGCTATATTAAGGAATTTGTCTCGTATTTAAAAATAGAAAAGGGCTTAAGTGAAAATTCAATTTTCGCATACACCCGGGATGTGGAGAAATTGAGAGATTATTCAATTACCATCAGTAAAGCACCTGATACGATCGATTACCAGAATTTAAAATTATTCATTGGTGAATTGTATGATCTTGGATTAAGTGCCAGAAGTCAAGCAAGAATAATTTCTGGAATTAAACAGTTTTTTACCTTTTTATTGCTAGAAAATACCATCGACTCTGATCCAAGCGAATTATTAGAACAACCGAAAATAGGCAGAAAACTACCTGAGGTAATGACTATTGAAGAAATTGATTCCCTTATTGCCGCCATTGATTTGAGCAAAGACGAGGGACACCGCAACCGAGCTATATTGGAAACATTATATAGTTGTGGACTTCGAGTTAGTGAATTGGTTAATTTAAAATTTTCAGACCTATTTTTTGAGGAAGGATTCATCCGGGTGATCGGAAAAGGAAATAAAGAAAGGTTAGTTCCAGTAAGCGCTCAAGTAGAAAAAGAAATTTCTTTATACGTTGATCACATTAGAAAACATCTAAACATTCAAAAAGGTAATGAACATGTTATTTTCTTGAACAGAAGAGGAAGTAAATTAACGAGGGTCATGATTTTTACCATCATAAAACAACTTTCAGAGAAAATCGGCATGAAAAAAAATATCTCACCTCATACCTTTCGACATAGTTTCGCGACACATTTAATCGAAGGGGGAGCGAATCTTAGAGCCATTCAAGAAATGCTCGGACACGAGTCAATAACTACAACAGAGATATACACACACCTCGATCAACGATATTTACGAGATGCAATAATGAGTTTTCACCCAAGAAATAATGAATAATATATTCATAATGAAACCATTACAATTCCTATGGACAATCGCTAAAATTTATAGGGATTTACTTTGAGTGTTTGAAATAAATTATTATCTTTGCATCCGCTTTTTACAATTTAACGGATTTAAAGTCATTATGTCAAGAATTTGTCAATTAACGGGAAAGTCAGTGATGGTCGGTCATCACGTTTCTCATTCGAACGTAAAAACCAAAAGAAGATTTAGTCCGAATTTGGTAACAAAGAAATTTTTTATCCCAGAGGATAACAGTTATATTACATTGAAAATTTCTACTGCAGCCCTGAGAACAATTAACAAGAAAGGTATTTCTGCTTGTCTCAAAGATGCTAGAGAAAAAGGTTTTTTAAAGTAACCTGTTGAGAAAACAGTAAAAGAAATAGAAATGGCAAAGAAAAGTAAAGGCAATCGAATTCAAGTAATTCTAGAATGTACAGAGCACAAAACTACCGGTGTGGCAGGGACTTCCAGATATATTACCACCAAGAATAGAAAAAATACTCCGGATCGTATGGAAATTAAAAAATTCAATCCTATCCTCAAAAAATATACAATTCATAAAGAAATTAAATAACTAGTAGAAATGGCAAAGAAAGTAGTTGCATCCTTGCAAAAAGGTGGAGGAAAAGAGCATACAAAAGTCGTGAAAATGGTGAAATCACCAAAGTCAGGCGCTTACACCTTTAAAGAAGAAATTGTTCATAATGACCAAGTAAAAAATTGGTTTTCAAAACACTGATAGTTAAAGTAACATATATTTAAAGCTTCCCTTCGGAAGCTTTTTTTTTCGGTAAACAATGGGATTATTTGATTTTTTTTCTAAGTCCAAAAAAGAAACCTTAGAACCTGGTCTCGAGAAGACCAAAAAGTCTTTCTTTTCCAAAATAGCTCGGGCAGTCGTAGGAAAATCCACTGTTGATGAAGAAGTTCTCGACAATCTTGAAGAAATTCTAATAACCTCCGATGTTGGTGTTGAGACTACCTTAAAAATTATTGCTCGTATAGAAAAAAGGGTTGCTCGTGAAAAAGTATTAAATACCTCTGAACTAAATGGGATTCTGCGTGAAGAGATAATCTCATTACTTGAAGAAAATAACTCAATTATCGATGGAACTCTAGAAATAGAAAAACCGGTCGATAATCCATACGTTATAATGGTTGTTGGTGTGAATGGTGTTGGTAAAACGACTACGATCGGGAAACTTGCATATCAATTTAAAAAAGCAGGGAAAAAAGTTGTTCTCGGAGCGGCAGATACTTTCAGGGCAGCCGCAGTGGATCAATTAATAATTTGGTCTCAAAGAGTCGAGGTTCCTATTGTGCATCAAGGAATGGGAGCCGATCCCGCGAGTGTTGCTTACGACACATTGCAGTCAGCTAAGTCACAAAACGCAGATGTAGTAATTATTGACACAGCAGGAAGATTACACAATAAAGTCAATTTAATGGCTGAACTTACTAAAATTAAACGTGTGATGGAAAAGGTTGTACCAAATGCGCCACACGAAATTTTGCTCGTTTTAGACGGATCAACTGGACAAAATGCCTTTGAACAGGCTAAACAGTTTGCGCAATCAACCAATATCAATGCCTTAGCAATTACAAAATTAGATGGGACTGCCAAAGGCGGAGTGGTCATAGGAATTTCAGATCAAATGAAAATTCCAGTCAAATATATCGGTGTTGGGGAGAAAGTAGCTGATTTACAATTATTTGACCGTAGAGCATTCGTTGAATCTTTATTTTCAGATTAAAATTAACGAGTGTAAGTCCCTTCTTTTTTTGCAAATCATCGAACAAAAGCCTTTTATCATTGGTTTTTTTTAGGTAATTTAACGACCTAAACAGCATCAAAATGAAACTATTTTATTCTTTTCTAATACTTGGAATGTCGTATTTTTCTTTCTCCCAAACCATGAATTGGGTGGAAATGATGAAAAATCCAAACGCTAACTTTTACGAAACGCAAGAAGCTTTTGAATCCTATTGGGCTGGTAAAACAATTCAAAAAGGTAAAGGCTATAAAGCATTTAAGCGTTGGGAGAACCACATGGCGCCAAGAGTTTATCCATCAGGGAACATTACATTGCCATCGCAAAATTACACGAATTACAAACAATGGGAAACAAATCTTGCTGCTGCAGGAATCCCAAAGTCCACTAACGGTAACTGGCAAATTATAGGTCCCATAGGTAAGCCATCCGGCGGTGGGGCTGGTCGTTTAAATTTCATTCGTTTTGATCCAACTAACAGCAATACCATTTGGGTAGGTGCTCCTGATGGTGGATTGTGGAAGACAACAAATGGTGGAACTTCATGGACAACAAATACGGATCAGCTTACAGTCATAGGTTGCTCTGATGTGGCGATTGATCCGACAAATTCGCAGACAATGTATTTAGGAACGGGTGATAGTGATGGAAATGATACTTACAGTATTGGTTTGTTGAAGTCAACTGACGGCGGAGCAACTTGGAATACTACGGGTTTAACATGGGCTGTAAATCAAGGAAGGACCATAGGTAGAGTTTTGGTTAATCCAACGAATACTCAAATAATTATGGTGTTTTCAAATGTTGGAATATATCGCTCTACAAATGGAGGGACGACTTTCTCTCAAGTCTCTACGTCGTCTTGCTCGGATGCAGAATTTAAACCTGGAGATCCTAATATAGTTTATGCCAGTGGCGGTTCTTTCAGAAAATCTACGAACGGAGGAACAACCTGGACAGCAGTTACTATCCCACTAACCGGCATAGCTCGTTTATCAATCACGGTCACTGCTGCCAATTCTAATTATGTCTACTTACTGGCCTCAAGCACCTCAGACAGCGGTTTCAAAGGACTCATGCGCTCCACAGATAGTGGAACAAGTTTTACCACTCGTTCCACAACTCCTAATGTATTAGGTTTTGATAACGGAGCGGATGCAGGAGGTCAAGGTTGGTATGATTTGGCAATTGCGGCATCACCAACAAACGCAGAAGAAGTTATAATTGGAGGGGTAAATCATTGGAAATCAACTAATGGAGGTTCTACTTGGACAATGATCACACATTGGTATGGTGGGTATAGCAAGCCTTACGTTCATGCTGATGTTCATGATATTCAATATTTACCTGGCTCAGGAACAACTATATTTTCAGCCAATGATGGTGGTTTTTTCAAAACTATCAACGGAGGAACAGGCTGGACAGATTTAAGTTCGAATTTGGCAATTGCACAGCAATACCGTTTTAGTATTTCTGCACTATCGGCAAATATAATAATAGCTGGTCATCAAGACAATGGAACCAATAGAACCAACAACTTAACTTCTTGGACTGAGGTTGGTGGGGGAGACGGAATGGATTGTTTGATAGACAGAACCAACAATAATCGTCAAATATCCTCAGTTTATTATGGTGATTATTCGAGAACTTTAACAGGAGCCACGAACTTTGCAGATATAACTGATCCTGCAGGGCAAGGTGAATGGGTGAGCCCAATAAAACAAGATCCAGTAGATGCAAATATCGCATATTCTGCTGGTCGTGCTGCTCTTTATAAATCATCTAATATTTGGGCGACATCAGTAGCTTGGACAACTATGGGTACGCCACAAGGAACAGGTTCTATTATTGAATTAGCAATTGCGCCAAGTAATAATCAAGTAATCTACTGTTTGAAAACTGGTTCTGGTGGAGTTTCTAAATCAACAAACGGAGGAACCTCCTTTGCCTCGTGTGCAACACCTACCACCTCTGCCTATCCTACTTGGGTTGCAGTTTCAAATACAGATCCAACTGTTGTTTTTGTTACTTATTCTGGATATTCTGCCGCAAATAAAGTATTCAAATCAACTACTGGAGGTACTTCATGGACAAACATATCGACAGGTCTGCCAAACGTTCCTGTGAATTGTGTGGTTTATCATAATGGCGCTGCTGGTGGAGATGGGATTTATGTTGGAACGGATATTGGCGTTTATTATAGAGATAATAGCACAAATGGATGGATTGATTTTAGTCAAGGACTTCCAAACTGCGAAGTATCAGATCTTGAAATCTATTATGCAACAGGAAGATTAAGAGCGGCTACATTTGGGAGAGGTACTTGGGATTCAGATTTATATTCTTCTGTTCCATCAGCACCTGTAGCTTCTTTTACTGCAGATAATGTAAATATTTGCGTTGGTCAAAGTGTGCAGTTCACAAGCACTTCAACAGGTGCGCCAACCTCATATTCATGGACTTTTCAAGGTGGAACACCAGGAACAAGTACTACTCAAAATCCAAGTGTTACCTTTAATACGGCTGGAACTTATACTGTTTCATTAACAGTTTCTAATGCGAATGGTAATAATACAGCAACACAAACAGGATATATCACTGTCATCGCAGGAACTGGAGCACCGCTTCCTTTGACGGAAGGATTTGTAGCAACAACATTCCCACCGACAGACTGGACAATATTGAATACTGATGGAACAGATACCACATGGAGAAGAAGCGCGACAGTGGGTTTCGCTCCAACTGCTGGTAATTCAATGGTGTTTTTGAATTTCTCTAAAGATGATACTGGTAACCAAGATGAAATGAGAACTCCAAAATTGAATTTTACAGGACTATCAGCAGCTCAAATGACCTTTGATGTAGCTTATGCCGCATACAATGCAACTTACGTTGATGGATTGGAGGTACTTATATCTGTGGATTGTGGGACAACTTGGACATCATTATATAATAAAACAGGATCAACTGTAGCTGCAGGAAATTTACCTACAGCTGCTGCAACAACAACAGCCTTTACACCAACAACTGCGCAATGGAGAACAGAAACCATTAATTTAAATGCATACATTAATAATCCTAGTGTTCAATTAGCGTTTCGAAATATTGCTGGTTACGGTAATAATCTATACGTTGACAACATAAACATAACAGGTACTGCAGTGCCTACAGCACCTACAGCTAGCTTTACCTCAACACCATCCGGAACAGCATGTACTGGTCAAACAGTACAATATACGAGTACATCAACAGGAAGTCCATCATCTTATTCATGGACCTTTGTTGGAGGAACTCCAGGAAATAGTACTGCACAAAATCCAACCGTAACCTACTCAACACCTGGAACATATAACGTTTCGTTGACTGCAACCAATTCCATGGGTAGCAATACATCAAATCAAACAAATTACATAACTATTAACCAAACGCCGTCCATTACAGGAACAACCCCAGGAAGTAGATGTGGTACAGGCACAGTATCTTTAAGTTCAACTGCATCAACAGGTACGTTATCATGGTTCTCTGTAGCAACCGGTGGAACAGCCTTAGGAACAGGAACTACATTTACAACTCCTTCAATTTCTACAAACACAACTTATTATGTGGAAGTAACTTCAAATAGCTGTACATCAGCTAGAACTGCAGTTTTGGCTACGGTAAATACAAACCCAACAGTTACAAATCCGGGTATTCAAACAGTTTGTTTAGGTAGTTCCTCGAATGCGATTAATTTCACAGGAAATAGCGCTAACTCAACCTATGCTTGGACGAATACCAATACGGCGATTGGTTTAGGTGCTTCTGGCTCTGGAAATATTGCAACGTTCACACCTTCTGCTACTGGTACATCGACTGTAACTGTAACTCCAACATTAGCATCTTGTACTGGCACACCCGTTACATTCACTATTAATGTTAATCCTGTGCCTACTGTTTCCTTCAGTTTATCAAATGTAACGCCACCATGTGTTTACGACCCTTCTTTTGCACTACCTGCTGGGACACCATCGGGAGGAACATTTATTGGCCCCGGAGTTTCTGGTGCTAATTTCAATCCTGCATCTGCTGGACTTGGTACACACACCATTACCTATACAGTTACTCAAAACGGATGTACAGGAGCATCAACATCAACAATAACGGTTGATGCGTGCGCTGGAATTGAGGGAAATACAAGTTTGCACAATGTTAATATATATCCAAATCCAACATCAGGAATATTAACCATAGACAATATTGATTTTACTAATATTACAAGTGTATCTCTGATCGATAATGCAGGAAGACTGGTAAGACTATTTACTATTAATTCAGAAGCAGTAACATTAGATTTGACATCTTTTCCTTCTGGTATATATACACTTAAATTCGATGGAACATATCAATTCTCTAAACGGATTGAATTAAAGAAATAACAGTTAAAAACGCCGCACCAGCGGCGTTTTTGTTTTAATCCAATTATTTATTTTATAATTCATTAGTAAAAGTTCTTACAAACTCGCGTTCTCAATCAATACTTAATTTATTAAATTGAATGTTCGCAATCGTACCAGTAAAATACTTAAATGTTGAAAATCAATAATTTAATCTAAGCGAGAGCTATTTTGTGAATATTTCCGAACAATCTTCGGCCTTGAATTTCTTGGTTTTAGCTACTGAACTGAAACTGTTAATTTTTAAAATTTCTGCAAGAACATTTTTAAAAAATTTCACTTTCAGAAAGGAGTTAAAATTGTTCGCTACGAGTTGTAAATACTTGTTTAACAATAACTTGCGAACAAAAAGAAATTCAGAGCCTTGATTTTTTAGCTTCGCTGCTACTCCGTGGTGATTCTTTTTCATCAAGGAAAAAGAATGGCAAATGAAAATATTAACTCAATTTGGGATTTTCATTAGGATTAGAATTTTAACTATTGGTGCTAAGAAAGCGCACACTCAATTTATTAATACCTTTAAGGTACAAAAAGTTAATATTCTCTTAGGTAAAATAATTTAAAGTACACGAATACGTTAGGATGGTATTAAATTTGCATAAATGAATTACATGAGAAAAATATCTTGCTTATTTATTTTGTTGTCTAGTATTCTTTTTACTTCTTGCATTGAGATAATAGACGACATATTAATTCACGATGATGGATCTGGGGTCTTTAAATATACCGTTAACTTAAGTTCAAGTAAAGTAAAGATTAACTCAATTCTTGCCTTAGACTCTTTAAAAGGTAAAAGGGTTCCCGAACTTTCAGAAATAAAGGAGAAGATTTATTTGTTTAAAAAGAGCCTTTCAAATCAAAAAGGAATTTCAAACGTATTGATTGAAGAAAATTATACAGACTTCATTTTCAAATTCAGTTGTAATTTTTCGTCTCCGGGAGTACTGCAAACAGGAATAGAAAATAGCATTTCAGAAATTTCCGAAAATCAAGTTTTTCTCGATCCAAAATATAAATGGATACAGTGGGATGGAAACGTTTTGTCTAGAACTATTCCCGATATAACCTCAGATAAATTGAAAACATTAGACAGTAAGGACGATGAGTTATTAAAACTAGGAACTTATACTGCTATTTCACGATTTGATAGAAAAATTGAAAAATTTGATAACCCCAATGCAAAACTATCAAAAAGTTTAACTGCAACCATGCTCAAAGTAGACACTTACAGTTTAAAAGAGAATGAGAATTTAATAGATAATCGAATATTCTTGAGTAAAATTAAGAACTAAAAGGATTATGATTAACTTCGTTTCATAGAATCAAATTAATGAGATTATTTTTCCTAACAACTCTTCTTCTTTGCTGTAAATTTGGCTTAAGTCAACAATCAGAGAAATATATTCCAAGAGAGGCTGTCACTGTTTTTACTATTAATAATGAAAACTTATTTCAAAAAATTTCAGTCGATGAGTTAATTACCTACGACTTTATGGAAGAAATCAATCAAGAATTATTTGATGGATCAACAAATGGCAAAACACTTAAAGATGCAGGCATAGATTTTCAGCAAAAACTGAATATCTTTTATGGTAAAGACAATCAATTTGAAGTTTCTGGGTTCAGTTTCGGAATTAAAGACACCACAGATTTATTTTCTGTTTTCGACGACTTTGAATTTATATCCATGTTAAATGGAGCTAAAGTCTACGGATCATTTTTTAATAAGTTAATCATTAAAGATAAGGATGCTTTGCTTATTAGGGTAGATCCTATTATGACCTATGTCGATAAAATTACAGACTCTATATGGTACGCTCAAGGAAACGAAAATCCATTTATTCAATATTTTGATGATAACGGAAATATTTTAGACGAAAAAGTTTATGATGAAAACGAGGAAACTACCAATGATTTTATTCCAGATGCTTCTGACGATCCAAACGTAAAAAACTACTATGAATTAAGAGACAGTATTGAGTCCGTCATTCAAAAAAACCTACAGTCTATGGTATTGGATGAAATCTATAATCAAAATATATCATTGTCATCTACCGATAAGCATTTCGCGGAACAGATTACACACGACTCAGAAGGTATTTTTTATATGGATAATTCCAGAAATATCGATAAAGCTAATGGTCTTTGGTATTTCGAAACAATTCTTCCGACGTTATACAATGACATTCGAGAAATTTACGACGGTAATATTATTCTAGGAGACATGACACTACTTGACAATTCAATAGAATTTGATATCACTGCTTTGTATGGAGAGAAATTAGGATCCATTTACAAGGAAATGACCGATAGTAAGTTTGACAAGCGCGTTTTGAGTTATATACCTGAAGAAAGCACCGGTTATTTCACTTACAACATAAATTTAAGATCTGCCTACGAAAAAGCGTTCGAAGTAATCATGCCCATTTTAGAGGACGAAAAGAATGCTCAGATTTCTATGAATGTACTTACAATTCAATTATTGAACGAATTTGTAAATAAGGATGCATTGTTCGATACCTATAAAGGAAGTTTATTCGGCTCATTCAACGGAATAAAAAAAGTCAAAACGAAAAAAATAGAGTTCTTTTATGATGAAGAAACTTTCGATTATGCAGAGAGAATTACGGAGGCCATAGAAGAAATGCCCATTTTCACGATTGGATTTTCTACGAAACGTCCAGATATTCCAGAAAAAATACTCAAACATATAAGTCGTCTAACATCCCAATTAAAAAATGAAGGAGGATTCTGGTGTTTTCAAAACGCCATACTAGATGCTGCACCCTTGTATATGGTAAACACGAATGGATTATTTATCTTTTCTAATGATGCTGAATTTGCCAATAATTATACGAAAGGATATGGCTCTAAAGCAATTTCACCGAAAAAGGCAAAAGCAATAAAGAAAAGTGGTTTTATGTACGCTAATTTTGATTTAAAAGAGACAATTAATCGATTACCTCCAGATTTCTTTCCTGCACGCCAAAATGAATTCATACAATCACTGAAAGGAAAAACTGGTGTAATAGAGTTAGTCTCAAATGACACTGATACGAAAAGAACCAAACTAAAAGTAAATTACAGTTATGCTTCGGGTGACAACTCTGCAAAGCATCTTTTAGATTTAATCAATGCTTTATATGTCGTCTATAAGTGACCGATGTTAAGGAAAATCATTATTATTCTTTTACTTTCTTCAGGATTAGCCGTGCTTTTGTATTTAAAGCCTTGGAAAGAAGAGATTATAAAACCTCCTAGAATAGAGGATCGACTTCCTACTGCAGATTTTCTTGGCGTAATGAATCCTCTAGAGTTTGTGAAGGAAATGTCTGTTCTGATAAATTTTAATAAGGTAAAATACAGACAGTTTTTAACTTACGACTTTTTACTCAGCCAATCACGCTCCTTGGGTATTAATTTACAAAATCCAGTTTTTTTATTTGGCTTTGAGAATGGGAATTGGGGTTGTGTAATTGAACTAAATGACGATAGTAAGATAGAAAAGGGACTGGAGCAATTGAGCTCAATTTTCAAACTTGAAAAAAGAACGAAAAATGGTTTAGACTATATCTATGTGAAGTCTGGAAAGATATTTATTTTTCACGAAAAGGATTATTTGCTTGTCTATAAAGGCGATGATTTTTCAGATGTGTTGTCGCAAATTCATAACTCCTCCTATGGAGATGTGAAATCTGAATGGATAAATTTCTTGAAAGAAAAAACATTTAAAAGCGAATCATTTATCATCTATTCAAACTGGAATAAACTGGCTGATTATGGCATAGAGAAAGGTATGTTTGCTATTGATAATGATTCAGTAAATATTAAACTTAAAACCTACTTAAAAAAAGTATCTCCATTTTATATATCGCAAAAGTCAGGGCCATCAATTACAAATTCTACTAAAGCAAATAAAAATAAAGCGGAAATTCACCTAAATATTCAAGAATTCAAAAAGCATCCCGAAGATGCTTTATACAAAGCCGCTAACAAAATATCCAAACGCTATGGATTTCCATTTGCTGACTTTATTAACGCTTGGGGTGGGGATATGAGCTTTAGAGAAGGGGGTACGACCACAGCTACTGAAGTTTTTCTTGAAACTGAACTAGACGAGGAATTTAATCCCGTGTTGATAGAAAAAAATCGCCAACTAATTGTTCCAGCATATTCATGTCATCTTACATTCAATTCAAAATTTGACAAATTCTATAAAAAACTGGTAACAAAAGGCCTTGTTACTGAGGAGAATGACAAGTTGAGGTTCTTAATTTCACCAGCATTGATGAAAAAAAGAACTAAAAATAGCCTTTCGCTATACTCAGGTGTATTGCCTTCGATTAAAAATAGTAAAGAAAATAGAGTTCAATGGACTTTCGGTGGCACAACGTATATTTTTACGATCGATACAATATCTGGTAATGAATTATACGGCACTATTGGCTTCTCCTCGCGGAGAATCTTGAATAATCAAAAAATTATTGTTCGCTGAATCTAAGAATCGTCTTATGGATATGGGAAATACTACAGTTATACTTTTCGGATAATTTTTTTAAGCTGTAACCTTTTAAATTTCTTAGTAGGTAAATACGTTTCTTCTGCACTGAAGTTAGAGGATCTTTTCGCCCTTGAGAAATATTACCACCTTTTGGACCATATTTCAACCTGCGCTTTAACCACAAATCTGCGTTGCTTCTTTTCCCGCTCTCGAAACCAGATTTTATAGATTCACTGAAACTTGACCATTTAAGATTACTCAATAAGTTATTTTCTACATTTCCATCAATATGCACGACTACCTTAAAATTAACAGGGTCAGGATTGAATAAAAAGGCTGAGGCTAATATTTTATGAGGATAGACAGTTTTTCTATTTCCATTATCGTCAATTAAATCAGCCATCACAAATTTGTTTTTAGGGTGTTTACGGAGATTTTTTAACTTACTTTCATAACGTACTAAGCGGTTATTCTTGAAGGATTTAACCCTGTCTAAAGACCGAATTCTCCCGGTAGAAGATACTTCGTAATTTGAAAATCCAGGAATAACTTTCCACTCTTCCATGGAAAAAAAACAAACTCTTACACAAATTGTTCTTCGAAAAATTAAATAGTTGAGAACTGAAATTCATCGGCGTTCACAGCAATGTAATTGAGTGTCTCTAGGATCTCATTGAGTTCATTTGAAACAACTAGTTTCGACCTAAAATCCTTGAAATGTGCTATGCCTTTAAAGTAGTTAGTATAATGACGCCGCATTTCATTTATACCGAGGGTCTCTCCCTTCCATCGAATGCTCATCAACAAATGATCTTTGGCTACCTCTACCCTTTCAGCAATAGTCGGTGTCGGTAAGTGCTCACCTGTCTTCATAAAATGTCTTACCTCATTAAAAAACCACGGATATCCTATAGTTGCCCTACCAATCATAATACCATCGACACCATACCTATTTTTGTATTCTACCGCTTTCTCAGGAGAATCTATATCTCCATTTCCAAAAACCGGTATTCTCATTCTTGCATTGTTCTTAACATCGCCAATGAGCGTCCAGTCTGCGTCTCCTTTATACATTTGCTTTCTGGTCCTTCCGTGAATGGAAATTGCTTCTATACCAATATCCTGCAACCTCTCAGCCGTATCCACAACAAATTTTGTGTGCTCATCCCAGCCTAGTCTTGTTTTCACCGTTACGGGAAGATTTGTTGATTTTACGATTTCTGCAGTCATCTTAATCATTTTCGGAATATCTTGCAGAATCCCTGCCCCTGCTCCTTTACAAGCTACTTTCTTGACAGGACAACCGTAATTGATGTCTAAAATATCTGGATTAGTTTTTTCAATTATGGCAGCTGCCTGCTTCATACTTTCTATTTCAGCACCAAAAATTTGGATCCCAATCGGGCGTTCATATTCATAAATATCTAATTTTTGAACACTTTTGGCAGCATCTCTAATCAGACCCTCTGAAGATATAAATTCGGTGTACATTAAGTCTGCACCATATTTTTTACATAATGCACGAAAAGGGGGATCACTAACGTCTTCCATTGGTGCAAGCAACAATGGAAATTCACCTAATTCAATATCTCTAATTTTTACCATGCCTAAGAAATTCAGAAACTGTAACTGTTTTTAAGTACTCTTTTAATTTTTGTTCATTTTCTGATTTCAACACCATGAACATATTATCTGACTCAACCACGATATAATCAGACAATCCGTCCAACAAAACTAACTTATTGTCAGAAACATTTATTAGACAATTTTTACTGTCGAATAAAAAGACATTTTTTCCAATCACTGCATTTCCAGACGAATCTTTCTCAAGGTGATCATTCAAGCTACCCCATGTTCCTAAATCACTCCAATCAAAATCTGCAAGAACTACAGAAACGTTTTTTGCATGCTCAAGAATAGCATAATCGATGGAAATATCCTCACATACATTGAATGCATTTTGTACGAATTCTGCTTCCCGATCAGAGTAATAAGCTGTTAAGTCTTCCATGAAAAGTTTAGCTAAAGCTGGTTGGAAGGTTTTAAAAGATTCAAGAATAGTTTTTGCTTCCCAAATAAATATCCCTGAATTCCAAAAAAAATTGCCTGCTTTTAAATATAACTCTGCATTCTTAAGCGACGGCTTTTCTCGAAATTGAAGAACCTTAGTGGCATGGCCGAATCTCCCTTTGGCAGTTTCATCGAACTCAATATATCCATAACCTGTGTCAGGTCTGGAAGGAGAAATACCAAGCGTAACTAAATCACTTTCTGTCTTAGCTACATTCATGGCATTAACTAAGATTTCTGAAAATCTATTCTCATTCAAAATAAGGTGATCTGATGGAAGAACAACTAACATTGCCTCAGGGTTCTTGGCATAAATTTTAGCGGAAGCATAGGCCAAACAAGGAGCGGTATTTTTTCTTTCTGGTTCACATAGGATGTTATCCTCTGGAATATTCGGTAGCTGTTTTTTTACCATATCCGCATATACAGAATTGGTTAAAATAAAAACCTGATTTTCGGGTACAGTATGAAGCAAGCGTTCATAGGTCAGCTGCAAAAGAGATTTGCCAACCCCTAATACATCTTGAAATTGTTTTGGATGATCAGGGGTTGACATCGGCCAAAAACGACTACCGATACCACCTGCCATTATCAATCCATAATTATTATTCATTCGTGTGATTTATAATTTGTGCTAATTTATGAATTAGGTAAGGCTTTTCTGTACCTACTTCTCGGCAAAGATAACGACTTCTCCTGAGCTTTCCTTTTACAAATTTCTTTCCGTTGATTTCAAAAGTGTCGCCTTCGCTCAAATCCTCTAGACTAATCACAACTTGATTCGTTAGATTGTCATATTTTCGTAAAACTCTCGTAAGCTGAATATCCGAACATGAGGAAGCTTTCGTATTTACGAGAGACTTCATCAATGCGATCTTTATTTCATCAGGTAATTTCCCTGAGTCAATTATGGGAATCAATAAAGATCTAAATTCATTTTTCCACTCTGGACCATGAGGTAAGATAAGAAAACCAAAAGATCGAAAGGTGTTGAGGTGTGCTAACTCATGCAGAGCAGTGATCAAAAACGAATAACTGTTCAAATCTCCGTTCACCGTGATAGTTGGTATTTCTTGCTGGGAACTTACTCTGAAATCTCCGAGTTTCGTTTTTCTTCCTTTGACAATCTTAAATTTTACCTGTCCCTGGAGAATTAATTTTGCCAAATGAGTTTCAAATCCATCTGGCACGAACTTTTTTAAAACCAAAGAAAATTTCTCCAACTTATCCATGAACTTCAAAATTAATCAACTCGTGAACTAAAGCGACATTGGACTGAAAATTATATGTAATTTAGCAATGAAAATAGTCATGCAGAACTTTGGTAAATACATATTGATGTTAACGGTTATACTCACCCGTCCGAAAAAGTGGTCTATTTTTTTCAAGCGACTTTTTAACGAAATTTCGAGTATTGGCGTTAATTCCATTCCTATAGTTGTCCTAATGTCAACTTTCATAGGTGGAGTAATTGCCTTACAAACTGCATCGAACATGTCAAATCCCTTGTTACCACGATATACCGTTGGATATATTACACAATCAAGTACTATTTTAGAATTTTCACCGACTATTATTTCGTTAATCTTGGCAGGTAAGGTCGGATCAAACATTGCATCTGAAATTGGTACAATGCGCGTAACAGAACAGATAGATGCCCTTGAAATAATGGGCGTAAATTCGTTGAATTTTTTAGTTTTACCGAAAATAGTTGCTGCTGTACTTTTCTTTCCGATACTCGTAATTATATCTATGTTTTTGAGTATCACTGGAGGATGGCTGGCCTTGATTCTTTCTGATTTGAGTACCACAGATACGTATGTTTTGGGTATACGCTATTCATTCATACCCTATCACATCGTTTACGCCTTAACGAAGACAATTGTCTTTGGATTTATCATAGTCTCAGTGGCCTCTTTTTATGGTTATTACGTGAAGGGGGGGTCATTGGAAGTTGGAAGATCATCCACTCAAGCTGTTGTCATTTCTAGTGTATTTATTTTGATTGCGAATTTCTTGCTCACTCAAATGATGCTTTTGTAATGATTGAAGTTAAAAACATCAATAAGTCCTTTTCAGAAAATCAAGTTTTATTTGATATCAATGCATGTTTTGAAAAAGGGAAAGTAAATCTGATAATTGGGCAATCGGGACAAGGTAAATCAGTATTGGCAAAGTGCATGGTCGGACTACATGAGGTAGACAGCGGAGAAGTGCTCTACGAAGGTAGGGACTTCACAAAAATGAACAGACAGCACAGAAGTGAAATAAGACAAGAAATAGGAATGCTTTTCCAGGGAGCAGCATTATTTGACTCGATGACTGTAGAAGAAAATGTTATGTTTCCTCTAACGATGTTTACCAAAATGACCCGTGGAGAAATGACTAAACGTGCAGATTATTGTTTAGAACACGTCAATCTGGTTGGAAGAAATAAACTTTACCCTTCGGAATGTTCAGGAGGGATGCAAAAAAGAGTGGGTATTGCGAGGTCAATTGCCATGAATCCAAAATTTCTATTCTGTGATGAACCTAACTCCGGGTTAGATCCCCAAACATCAATTTTAATAGACGGCCTAATTGAGCAACTAACCTCTGAATTAAATATGACTACCGTGGTGATAACACACGATATGAACAGTGTCATGGAGATAGGTGATAGCATCATTTTCATATATCAAGGAAAAAAATGGTGGGAAGGGAATAGAGAAAGTATTATAACCACGGATAACCAGGAGATATCGAATTTCGTGTATGCCTCTGATTTCATGAAAGAGATTAGGTCATCGATGCAAGAAAAAAGAAGATAAATTATCATTATATTTTTCAAATTAAATTTTGTTCTTATCTTTGCAACCCGTTTCAGTAGAGAGAATTTCCATACAGAGACAAACGAAAATTGGCCAACGGGTCAAATTACAAAAGAAATTTATGCGGATGTGGTGAAATTGGTAGACACGCCAGACTTAGGATCTGGTGCCGAGAGGTGTGCGGGTTCGAGTCCCTCCATCCGCACTAGAAGGTTTCGTGATAGCGAGACCTTTTTAGTTTAAAGGAAAAATAAAAAAATATGAATGTTATTCGAGAAGAGATTGACGCACTTAATGCTGTCTTAACGGTTAAAATAGATTCTGAGGATTACCAAGGAAAAGTAAAGCAAGCGTTAGAAAAACACAGAAAAACAGCAAAAATACCTGGTTTTAGACCCGGTCATGTTCCTTTTGGATTAATTCAAAAGCAATATGGCAAAGCTGTTCTTGCCGAGGAATTGAATAAATTGACCAACGATACATTGAGTAATTACATTTTTGAAAATAAATTAGATATCCTTGGAAATCCAATACCAAAGTCAGATGCGGAGTTAGTTGGTAGTTTCGATCAACCCGGTGATTTCGAATTTTCTTTTGAGATAGGTTATTCTCCCTCATTCACTTTACCCATTTCATCCAATACCTCATTCGATTGTAACAAGGTGAAAATTGACAATACACTTCTCGATAAGCAAATTGAGGATCTAAGAAGACGATATGGAAAACTTGTTTCCACGGAACTTTCTGAAGACCGAGATATGCTTTTAGGGAAATTTGAAGAGTTGGAAGAGACGGGTCTTCTTAAAGAAAATGGTATTTCTCATACGGCAACGATATCGTTGGAATTCTTAGAATCTAAAGACACAGCGAGCCTATTTAAGAGTAAAAAAATAGGAGAAGTCATTGCGGTTGATCCGAGATTAGTATCCAAAGGTGATAAAGATTTGGCAAGTATGTTGGGGATTACAGAAGATGGAATAGATTCATTATCTACCAATTTTCAATTCACCATCACGGAAATCAAGCGTATGGAATTAGCTGAACTCAGTGAAGATTTATATAACAAACTATTTCTCCCGGGTGAAGTAAAGACAGAAGATGAATTGAGAAGTAGAATTTCAGCAGATTTGGAAAAAATGTTTTCTGGGGACACAGATCGCATGCTCACAAGAGATGTGTATAATTACCTCATGGAAAAGACTGCAGTGCAATTTCCAGAAGCCTTTTTGAAAAGATGGATTAAATTATCCAACGACAAACCCGTTACAGAGGATGAAATTGAACGTGATTTTAGTAATTATCTTCAGTCTCTCAAGTGGCAGCTCATACAAACCAAGATTTTTAAGGAGAATAACATCCAGTTGACAAACCAAGAGGTTGTTGAGTATACGAAAGAATTACTTGCTGGGAATTATGCACAATATGGAATGCCCGCACCAGAGGATGCGGAATTAACTGAAACAGCAGTAAGGTTATTAAAGAATAAAGAACAAGCAAACGGGATTTATGATAAACTAGCTGAACAAAAGCTGACAGAGTATTTTAAAGCAACGGTAGCGCTGAAAACGAAGGACATACTTTACGATGACTTTTTAGCCTTAGCAAAAGGATAAAAATATGAGGGGGCCTGTTAAGCCCCTTTTTTTTCAAATTAACCCCTCTGCTGAATACATGTCTGGATCCCTATTTAAACAAATTCAATAAAAAATAGGATGAACAATATATTTTGACGCACAAAAACGATTATTAATTGTTAAGTAGAAGCAGCGTTTAGGTTGTGAAAAAATTTCAACAAAATAGTACCTTTGTATAATTAAATAATTAATAAAATATAAGCTATGGCAACTTTAGTAGGAAGGAAATTTCCAGATGTTTCAGTAAAAGCAATCGATGAAATGGGTGATGCATTTGAACTAAATGTACTACAGCAGGCGGTTGAAAATAAGAAAAAAGTGCTTTTATTCTGGTACCCAAAAGATTTTACATTCGTTTGTCCAACTGAACTTCACGCATTTCAGGCAGCGGCCTCTGAGCTAGAACAAAGAAACACACTTTTAATTGGTGCCTCATGTGATACCGCAGAAGTACATTTTGCTTGGTTAAACACAGCAAAAGATAACGGAGGTATCGAAGGAATTAAATACCCACTCATAGCTGACTCAAAAAGGTCATTGGCCTACGAATTGGGGATTTTAGATTACGACATGTATGACGAAGAAGATTCTTCTGGTGACAATGTTACATACCGAGCAACCTATTTATTGGATGAAACAGGCATGGTATTCCACGAATCTGTGAATCATTTTCCAGTAGGAAGAAACGTTAATGAGTATATTCGATTAATCGATGCATTTACACATGTTCAAAAACACGGAGAGGTTTGCCCTGCAAATTGGGAAGAGGGAAAAGACGCAATGAATGCTTCACGAACAGGTGTTGCAAGTTACTTAAGCAAGCATTAACCGACAACTTATGTTTTCAGAAATCGCAGAAGATAACCTCGAACACTTATTGACCTCCAGTGCAAAAGTAATGGTTCAGTATGGTGCCACTTGGTGCGGCAATTGTAAAATCATCAAACCCAAATTCAAAAGACTGGCAGAGGAGCATGAAGGTATCGAATTTTATTATGTAGATGCTGAGAAGTTTCCAAATTCTCGAAAGTTTGCAAACGTTAATAATTTACCAACTTTTGCGGGTTTTGTAAATGGACGTTTAGTTAAAGAAGCCCAAGGAAATAAAATAGAAACCATTCAAGAAGTACTCCATGAGGTTACCACTAATTAAGCATATAGTAGAGTTTATTGAACTAAATGACGAGGATTACGTTGTGGAAACCATTGAAACGCTTGAGAATCTCATCGAGGCCCCAGGTATTAAAGATGAAGAATTAGACGTCATTGGCGAATTACTTTCAAACTATTCAGGAGCTCTTGAAGTACATAAAGAAATTCAAGCAGGATCAACGAAACGAGATGCTCTAAATGGATTTATGAAACGAGTCACTGGGTCAGTAAACTAACTAGAAAGTATTCTATTATTTAAAAAGTCGGCTTTTGGGTCGACTTTCTTTCTTTTGATGCGTCAATATATTTCATCTCTATGGAATCGGTTTTAACGCATTGATTGCCATCATCCCATTGAAAAAGTTTACCTTTGTAACATGTCAGATTTATTGTCAAAATTAGAAGCAATTCATTATAGATTTGTAGAGGTCGGAAATATGATAACGGATCCCGATATCATATCTAATATGGAACGTTTTGTCAAGTTGAATAAAGAATACAAGGAATTAGAAGAACTTGATAATGTCTATAAGTCTTATAAAAATTTGATTGATAATCTATCTTCATCTAAGAAATTACTCGATATTGAAGCAGACCCTGAAATGAGGGAAATGGCGAAAATAGAGATTGATGAATTAGAGCAGCAGCGGCCAATAATGGAGGAAGACATCAAAATGATGTTAATTCCTAAAGACCCTGAAGATGATAAAAATGCTATAATAGAATTAAGGGCCGGAACCGGAGGTGACGAGGCTTGTATTTTTGTAGAGGATATTTTTCGTATGTATACGATGTATTTCAAAGAAATGGGTTGGCAGTTCGATATTTTAAATTCCTCTGAAGGAACTGTTAAAGGATTCAAGGAAATTTCTATGGAAATTGCCGGTGCTGGAATATACGGTATGTTAAAATTTGAGTCTGGTGTTCACCGTGTGCAACGGGTTCCTGAAACAGAATCGCAAGGTAGAGTACATACCTCAGCCATCACCGTTGCTGTGTTACCTGAAGCAGAAGAAGTTGATTTTAAATTAGATATGAACGATGTCCGAAAAGATACTTTTCGTGCATCTGGAGCAGGTGGTCAGCATATTAATAAAACTGAATCCGCGATTCGTCTAACTCACATTCCAACAGGAGTGGTAGTTGAATGTCAAGATGGACGTTCTCAACATAAAAATTTAGAAAAGGCGATTTCAGTTTTGCGTTCTCGATTGTACCAGGCAGAATTAGATAGAGTGCACAGCGAACGTGCCGCCCAACGAAAAACGCTGGTTTCAACCGGGGATCGTTCGGCAAAAATTAGAACATATAATTATCCTCAAGGTCGTATAACTGATCACCGAATAAACAAGACTATATACAACCTAAGTTCATTCATGAATGGGGATGTACAAGAGATGATTGATTCCTTGAAAATGGCCGAGAATGCGGAGAAATTAAAAGGGCAAGAAACATGACAAAAAAAGAATTGATTAGTCAAATTCGCACCAAGCAATCTTTTCTCTGCGTGGGTTTGGACCCTGACTTGCAGAAGATACCTAAGCATTTATTAGAATTTGAAGACCCTATTTTTGAATTCAACAAGGCGATTATTGATGCAACTCATCATTTATGTGTAGCCTACAAGCCGAATACAGCTTTTTATGAATGTCTCGGTATTGCGGGATGGAAGTCCTTAGAGAAAACTATTAATTATATTCCCAATGACTGCTTTGTAATAGCCGATGCAAAAAGAGGAGATATTGGAAATACCTCATCATATTATGCTAAGACTTTTTTTGAGTCTTTAAGTTGCGATGCAGTAACTGTTGCTCCGTATATGGGAGCTGACTCAGTTAAACCTTTCCTAGCTTTTGAGAATAAATGGGTAATACTACTCGTTTTAACATCCAATGACGGTTCACAAGACTTTCAGATGTTGTCTACTGAAAATGGAAAGCTTTATGCCGAAATAATACGAAAATCTCAAGAATGGGGAACTTCTGAGAATCTCATGTATGTAGTTGGAGGCACTCGAGCAGATCAAATTGCGGAAGTTAGAAAATTAGCACCTGATAATTTCTTTTTGGTGCCTGGTGTTGGAGCACAAGGGGCTTCTCTAGATGAAGTAGTTCATTATGGAAGCAATGATTCATGCGGATTATTGGTGAATTCATCACGAGCAATTATTTATGCTAGCGCTGAAAAAGATTTTGCAATGGCCGCCAAAAAAGAAGCGCTGAATATGCAAGGACAAATGGCCAAACATATCCAGCGCAATAACTGGTAATTTTATTTATTTTACTTAGAGGCTAAGTCTGAATTTTCGACTGTGTTGCTACCGTATGCGGGACAAGATATTTTTCTACCTCCACCACATGATGCCAATAATACGACCAATAAAGAAAGACCGAGTAAAAGGGAAAATTTTGTTTTCATAATATTTGTTTTTGTTGTTCGATAAAGTTTAACGTATCATGACGTTCTAAAGTTACAATTTTATTTTAAAAAACCAAATTTTTTAGTTGTAAATTCGTTCTTAAGTAAATGAAAAGCACGCGTATTTGGTTGGTAACATTGGGGGTTTTACTAATCTCCAAATCGTTTTTCTCCCAGAAAAATTCTATCAAAATAATTTTTCTAGATACAACTCATTCTCCTATTTGTGTGCTAAAAACAAGCGCTGACAGAAAACTAAAAACAGTTATAGCTTATCGAAATAAATTAATCTCCAAAGGATTTTTACTAGCAAACATAAGCCCTATAGATTCCACCCATTTTATGGTCACGAAAGGAAAGCGTTTTTCTTCTTTCTCTCTAAAAAAAACTGGAGGCAAAGAAATAAATATAGAGCCTAGAGAGTATTCAAGGTATTTATCAACGGAACTAGAACGAAATTGCAACCGAGGATATCCATTCTTTTCCATTCAACTTGATTCACTGATAATAGCTGAGGAGAATTTATCGGCATCTATTGTTGAAGAACCAGGTCCTTACGTAACTTGGAAGAAATTATATGCGAATAGTGATTCGAGTATTTCCGAAAACATGTTGGAAAATTTAACGGGAATAAGAAAGGGGGAACAATATCAAGAATCAAAACTAATTCAATTAACTAACAGGTTGAGCCAATATAATTATCTCGAGTTTATAAAGCCTTCAGAAGTATTGTTCACAGATGATGGAGCGGAGTTATTTACCTATGTTCGCTATAAAAAAATGAGTTCTTTGCAAGGAGCCATTGGACTTCAACCTAATCCTGTCACACAACGTTTGGGACTGACCGGTGAATTACAATTGAGATTAACCAATGTCTTAAAACGTGCTGAACTGATTGATATTAATTGGAGAAGCGTTCAACTTGGTACAAGCAACCTAAATGCGAGATGCGCAATACCATTTTTATTTCAATCACCCTTTGGAATAGATGCTAAACTTCAATTATATAAGAGGGATTCAACCTTCTTGGAGCTAAAATCATTGATTGCGATTCAATACAGCCTGCAAAATGGTACGTTGATAAAGGGTGTCTATCAACTATATAATTCAAATACACTGAATGCATCTTCATCAAATATTTTGTTTCCGCGCAACGCTCAAATTCAAACCCATTTCTTTGGTATACAATTCCAGCAAAAGCATCTAGATAATCTGTTTAACCCAAGAAAAGGATTCACCTATTTATTAGATGGCGCCGTGGGAAATAGAACATCCTCAGTATCAACAGAAAGTTTAAAATCAACGGTTTATCGATTTCAAGGAGATTTCGAGTACTTTCAACCGCTATTTAAACGTCACACTATAAAACTTGGGATACAAGCTGAAACCTACCTTGCAGACAGTATTTATAGCAATGAAAGAATTCGAGTTGGAGGATTAAATTCTATTCGAGGATTCAACGAGGAAGCTATATTCGCCACAACTAAGTTCATCGGTACTTTTGAGTACCGGTTTTTAATCGACCGACTTTCTTACGTATTTACATTCATTGACCAAGGATATATGCAGGATTTATCGCTCAATATGACTACTGACACACCCACTGGAATTGGTATTGGCTTCGCTTACGGAACAAAATTAGGGACATTTGCCTTGGTTGGTGCTATGGGGAAATTCAAAAATCAACCCTTTGATTATAGGGAAGTGAAAATACATTTCGGCTATACTGCTTACTTTTAAGTTTGTATCTTTGTTCAATATGTCACATAACGTGCTTTATCTTTCCTATGATGGAATGACCGATCCCTTAGGTCAATCACAGGTGCTACCCTATTTATGTGGATTAACAAAACGAGGATTTATCTTTCACCTTATTTCTTTCGAAAAGAAAGAGCGCTTTGAGAAATATGCCTCGCACATTCAAGCTATATGTGATGAAAATGGCATAGTCTGGCACCCTCTTTCGTATACGAAAAAGCCTCCGCTTTTATCCACGATTTACGATGTCCAACGTATGAAAAAGATGGCTCATAACTTGAATAAAAAATTTAAGTTTTCGATTGTTCATTGCAGAAGCTACCTTTCTGCCTTGATTGGCTTAGGTATGAAAAAAAGATTTAAGACAAAGTTTCTTTTCGACATGCGTGGTTTTTGGGCAGACGAAAGAGTAGATGGGAACATTTGGAATATTCAACAACCAATTTTTAAATGGGTATACCGTTATTTTAAAAAAAAAGAAAGACAGTTTTTTTTACATGCCGATCATACGGTATCTCTTACCTATGCTGGAAAAGAAGAAATATGTTCTTGGAAAGGACTTGGTCACTTAAAAACAAAAATCGAAGTTATACCTTGTTGTGCTGACTTGGAATTATTTAGACCCGTTGAAGAAACAAGCACAAATGATTTTACCCTCGGTTATCTGGGTTCCCTAGGGACCTGGTATATGATGGACGAAATGATGTATTTTTTTAAATTAATTTTGGAAAAAGTCCCTAATGCAAGTTTTCATATATTAACCAAAGATGATAAGAAATATATTTTTGAGACAGCTAAAAAATACTCTATTGATGATAAACATATTATCGTTCAAGAGGCCTCTAGAGCTGATATACCTGAATTAACTAAATATTGGAATTTTTCAATTTTTTTCATTAAACCTTCTTACAGTAAGAAATCATCCTCTCCCACAAAACAAGGAGAGCTCATGGGACTTGGTATTCCAATAATTTGTAATAGAGGTGTGGGGGATGTCTCCGAAATAGTAAATAAATATAAGTCTGGGGTTTTAGTTGATGATGTAAAAAACCCAAATTTGGATTCAATATTCAATTTTAAAAGCAATAAACATGACCTACATAATTCGGCTCAAAAATATTTTTCACTTAAGGAAGGAATCAAGTCATACCTAAAAATCTATATAAATATATGTTAAATTTCAATACTTCAGAAGATCAAATAATTGAATATAAAAGTCAAAAAAAAATTTATATTTTCAATACAAACGATGAAAATTCAGATAAAATAACCATTGAGAGTTTTGGTGAGGAGTGGTCTAAATTTAGTTCCTTCAATTCAGATGAAATTACTAATATTGGAAATGAGTATTTCGATATAGTAGATTTTAAAGATTTTGACTCTGACGCTAAAGTTTTAGATTTGGGCTGTGGTACGGGAAGATGGTCAATTTATTTGGCTTCTAAATTTAATGAAGTTTATAGTTTGGATCCAAGTGATGCTATTTTTTCAGCCGCAGAACTTACGTCTGAATTCAAAAATATATACTTAATTAAAGCATCTTCCGAAAATATTCCATTTGATGATAATACATTCGACTTTGCAATAAGTTTAGGGGTTTTACACCATATTCCTGATACCGAGCAAGCGCTTAACACGTTGGTGAGAAAAATTAAAAAAGGAGGAAAATGCTTAATTTATTTGTACTATTCTTTGGATAATCGGGGTTTTATGTACAAATTAGTTTTCAAGTTTTCAAACATATTTAGATTCGTTATTTCCAAATTACCAGCACGCGTAAAATCTATCGTTTGTGATATAATTGCATTCACTGTATATATACCTTTAATCGGTATATCTAAGTCTACCTCCATGTTTATTAGTAAAAATTTAGGTTCAAAATTACCTTTGTCTTACTATTCAGATAAATCATTGAACGTTATTAGAAATGACTCTTTAGATCGATTCGGGACACCTTTAGAACAAAGATTTTCAAAATTAAAAATCAAAGAAATGATGGAAAAATCTGGTTTATATAACATTACATTTTCAGAAAATAAACCTTATTGGCATGCTATCGGACAAAAAAAATAACAAGAAACAAATTCTTATAGTTTGTCCTCATCCAAGAAATGTTGCTCCTGGACAAAGACTAAAATACGAGCAGTATATAAATAATTGGGAGGAAAATGGTTATAATGTATGTATAAAATCATTTATGACCATGAGACTATGGAATATTGTCTATAAGAAAGGCTTTATTTTCGAAAAAGTTTTTTGGACGATTTATGGTTATATCCAGCGGATATCCTTATTATTTAAATTGAAGAAGTATGATGTTGTATATATATTTCTTTGGGTCACACCATTTGGGGGAACGCTGTTTGAGAGAATATTCTGTAAACTCTCAAAAAAAGTTATTTATGATATTGATGATTTAGTTTATCACAAAGATCATAAAAGCGAAGCGAATTCATTTATGTCTATTTTAAAAGGTCGGTATAAGCCTATTTATTTAATGTCAAAATCAGATCATGTAATTACATGCACGCCTCATTTGGACTCGTTTGTTAGACAGTTTAATAACAATACTACGGATATTTCATCAACGATTAATACCGATACATATATTCCTGTTAATAAATATAGTAATGATAATACAATTGTTATCGGTTGGAGCGGGAGTCATAGCACCTCTAAATATATTCACTTAATTAAAAATGTACTAATTAACATATCAAAAAAATATCAGATTAAAATTCATATTATTGGTGATACAAAGTTTAAACTGGAAGAATTAGACAATATTGTTGTCATACCCTGGAGTGAGGAAACTGAAGTTTCGGAGCTTCAAAAATTTGACATTGGGATTTATCCGCTTCCAAATGAAGAATGGGTTTTGGGTAAAAGTGGACTTAAAGCATTGCAATACATGGCCCTTGGAATACCAACAGTCGCAGCTGCAATTGGAGCAAATTTTAGAGTTATAGAAAATGGCGTTTCTGGCATCTTAGTAGAAAAAAATAAGGATTGGGAGAAAGCTCTAATTTCATATATTGAAGATCCAAATTTGAGAAAAGCACATGGTTTAGCGGCAAGAAAACGAGTTGAAGAGTACTATTCAGTTAAAGCAAATAAAATAAAATATCTGGAAATTTTGGACAAACTTTCAAAATGAACATAATCTTCGCAACCCAAAATGAACATAAAGTTAAAGAAATTAAAAATTTGCTCGGAAATCAAGTTGAAATTATTTCGCTTTCAGATATTGGGCTAAAAGAAGACATACCCGAAACTGCAAGTACGATTGAAGGAAACTCCTTGTTAAAAGCGCAATTCGTTTGGGATAAATACGGGATTTCTTGTTTTGCAGACGACACAGGTCTTGAAATTGACTTCTTAAATGGAGAACCCGGCGTCTATTCTGCGCGCTACGCAGGTATTCCCAAAAATGACGATGCCAACATACACAAAGTATTATTGAACTTGAATAATAGCAATGAGCGCAAGGCACGCTTTAAAACTATTATCACCTTGGTTATGAGAGGTGATATTTATAAATTCACAGGAATTGTAGACGGCGTTATTGGAAATACTAAAAAAGGAGTCAACGGATTTGGTTATGATCCAATCTTCTACCCCGAAAATAATTTAAAGACATTTGCAGAAATGACTCTTGAGGAAAAAAATAAATATTCCCATCGTGCGAGAGCATTTAAACAGTTGAAAGATTTTTTACACCTGAAACAATAAATTTATAGAATAATGTTCAGTGGAAAGCGCGTATTAATTTTAGAAGGTGGAGGTTTTAAAACCAGTTTTACTGCCGGTGTTTTAGACGCCTTTACTTTATATGGCTATAGAAACTTTGATGTTATAGTGGCGGTCTCCGGTGGTTCTTTGGCTGGTTCGTATTTTTTAAGTGAGCAGTTCGGTGATTATTTCAACTCCATGAAAGCCATATGTAAAGATCCTCGATTCGTAAGTTTCTCAAAAGCTTTTTCTGAAGGTTTGATGAACCTGGATTTTTTCTATGATATTGCCGAAAAAGAATTTCCCTTTAAAAAAGAAATTGCCATTCGTGCCCTAGAGAAAAAAAGATTTTTTATTGTACTGACAGATGCTTCTGATGGTGAAACGCATTACTTAGAACCATCACCTTCCAATTGGATAGATATGACTATTGCGGCGAGTACAGTTCCTATGATCACCAAAGGTGTTCATCAAGTTGATAACGTTGCGTATTCAGACGGTGGCATAACAGACCCTATTCCCATAAAATGGGTGATGCAGCAAAAACCTGAAGATGTATTATTGATTCGAACAACACATGACAAATTTAAGCCTTCACTCGTGAGGCCAGAATATTTCGTATCGAAAATGATTAGAGCAAAGGAGCAGATTAAAAAAAGCGTAGAAAATTACCAAATGAAATTAAAAGAATCAGCAGAATATGCTGATAACCTGTCTAAAACAGGAAGAATCAAACAAATAGTCCCCGATAAGGCTCTTTATACAAATATCTTTACAAATTCTGTTGAAGGTATTATTCTTGATTACCGCAATGGCCTGGAAGCGGGTATGAATTTCGTTCATAAAGAAATCACAAGATAATAATTTCCTAAAAGCTATTGTTCCGAAATAATCACAGATACGGAGTGAACATCGCCGTTGATAGGTGGATTGAGCTTGGAAATTTTAATTTTATAAAACGCTGGATGGCTTATCTCTGCGTGGAAACGATTAAGAATTCTTTCGGCAACATGTTCTAGTAATTTCGAGCGTAAAAGCATTTCTTCTTTCACTATTTGATTAACTTTTACGTAATCGATAGTTTCAGATAAATCATCTGTTATTGCAGCTTTCGAGAAGTCAGTAGATATTTCGATATCGACTTGGTAATCACTTCCTATTTTTGCCTCCTCGTCCAAACACCCATGAAATGCATACAGGCGAATGCCTGAAACTAGAATTTTATTCATGTAATAAACTTGAAATTTTACCTAAACCCTCCGTCATTCTTTCTAGCACCTCTTCTTTACCAAGAAACGCCGATATATCGAACATTCCAGGGCCTGCCCCAACACCTGTTATCGTCAAACGAAATGGCAATAAAACTGCACCAGTCCCTAACTGTCTATCCGCTAAAAAGTTCTTGAACGCTTCTTCAATAGAAGAGGCATCAAAACTTTGCAGATTCTCCATGATAGATTTCCAATCTTGGATTAAACCAGTAGTCTCTGGTTTCCATTTTTTCGAGATTGTCTCTTTGTCCCATTGCAAAGGCTTTTCTAAGAGATAGATTCCGTCAATCAACATATCAGAAACAAAAGTGGCTCTTTCCTTCATCAGTTCACAAACAACTGATAATTGATGATGCGTATACTTCCCTTCACTTAAAGTATCTAAAGAACTAACTAAATCAACCATAGGCTGTTGTCTCAAGTATTGTTGTTGAAACCACCTCGTTTTATCGGGATCAAATTTTGCTCCTGCCTTTGATACTCGATCCAAGGAAAACGCTTCTACCAATTCATCCAGTGAAAATAATTCTTGTATTGTTCCTGGATTCCACCCTAAAAGAGCCAACATATTGATGAAAGCATCCTTAAAATATCCCTTTTCGCGATAACCGGAATAGAGTTCTCCTTCCGAAGTTGTCCAATCGGTTGGAAAGACTGGAAATCCAAGTCGATCACCGTCTCTTTTAGAAAGTTTTCCGTTTCCATCTGGTCTCAGTAATAAAGGTAAATGAGCGAACTCGGGAGCTTCCCATCCATAGGCATCATATAGCATCACATGCAATGGAGCCGAAGGAAGCCACTCCTCACCACGTATTACATGACTAATTTTCATTGTAAAGTCATCTACCACGTTAGCCAAATGATATGTGGGCATTCCATCGCTTTTAAATAGCACTTTATCGTCTAAGTTATTTGTATTTACAACAACCCAACCGCGTATTAAATCGTGAAAACGCACATCCTGATTACGCGGCATTTTCATACGTATCACATAAGGAGCCCCCTCTGAAAGTAATTTTTCTACTTCTGAGGAAGGTAAGGTAAGGGAGTTTTTCAGTGAGCTTCTTGTCACCACATTGTATTGCCAATTGGGCATTCCCATCTGCTTGGCTTGTTCCCGCATTGCTTCTAATTCCTCTGCAGTATCGAACGCATAATAAGCCTTATCTGAATGCACGAGCTGCTCAGCATACGGTTGATACATGGCTTTACGCTCCGATTGAACATAGGGCCCAAAATCACCACCCAATCCTGGTCCTTCTGTAGGCATGATTCCAGACCATTTTAAGGCATCCATGATATATTCTTGCGCACCAGGCACAAAGCGTGTTTGATCTGTATCTTCAATGCGTATAATAAAAGTTCCGTTGTATTTCTTGGCAAAAAGATAGTTGTAAAGCGCTGTTCTCACACCCCCCATATGCAATGGTCCTGTTGGTGATGGGGCAAAACGAACGCGTACTGGCTTTGACATAGATTTATTTTAGCGCAAAGATAAGGTAAATTTAAAAGTGGCTAGATGCACACATGCATACAATTTCAATGGAATATTTCAATATCGTAATAAAAAACTAAGGCTGACAAATGATAGTGTCATAATAAGGTGAAAATCCCGCCCATATTCCCACAGCATTTCCCACTAGATTTGTTTTGACATTCAAAGGTGAGGCAAAGGGACTCCCTTGATTTTGAATTTGTTCTCGCCGTGTTCTGAAAAATTCATATACCTCATATTCCATTTTAGAAAAGCGCACCACTACTTGATCACCGAATCGAAAAAACCTTTTATAATCTACAGAATGGGTAGTGTCTTTTCTTTTTAATGGATTTCCATAATCTAATGTTCTATAGGTCCCATTCCAATATTTATCTCGTATGTAGCCACCGCTTGGTCTCTCATAGCTTCTGTCGATTGGCATTCCTTCGAATAGGTGTATACGTTTCACTTCCCAATAATACGCATCATAATTTGAAGAAGGATCTTGAAAACCTGCAACTAGTCTTCCGTATTGATTATTTGTTTCATCAGGCTGCCATTGTAAATCCGCTAATGGTATTGGATTTAACAAAGTAGTTTCTGCATAAATATATTCTCCATTTCTTAAAATTGACAGGCGGTGTGTTTTACCGACAACTCCTTTAAATTCATTTGCAGTAGTCGTGTAAGCTACAATAGGTATTAGGATTGCCTCCTCTGGTTCTATTTCTAGTATTTCACTCACCCGGGCTAAAGCCTCTTCATTGAGTTGATTTAAGGGAATTGGCTCTAACAATACGGAGTCGCCATCAATAACCATGTGGACTGTAGCATCTGATAAAAAAGATGATAAATAATTGGAAATATCTGTAGGCACATAGATATTTTGTGTGCGAGAAAGCAGAATAACTGGAAATTCTCCTGCAAATATTCTTCCTTCCACCACTATTTTCTCACTATATGGAGGAATATCAATTATAACCTCTTTTGTGCAAGAAAATAATACTATCAATGAGAAAAATAACGGAAACAAAAATTTTACCATTCAAATGCTTCCTCCGTAAGCCATTTTCCTTGTACCCTCAGTGTCTGTTCAATTACGTCACGGACGCATCCATGGCCTCCATTGCGATGAGATTGGTAATCTACTATGTCTTTAACATCCGAGCAAGCATCTTGAGGACAGGTAGAAACTCCGACAATTCGCAACACAGGAATATCAGGAATGTCATCTCCCATATAGAGTACTTCATTGGCATTTAGTTGGTACTTTTTAAGGATTTCATCGAAACAAGTACGCTTTCTTTTGACGGAGAGGTGAACTTCGTAGATCCCAAGATTCAGCAATCTATCTTTAACTTGTTGAGAATTTCCGCCAGTAATAATAAATATCTTATACCCCATTTTGGAGGCATACTGAACAGCATATCCATCTTTCGAATTTACAGCCCGAATAACATCATCATTTATAAGGTAAACCTTCCCATCCGTGAAGACACCATCCACGTCAAAAATGAAAGTGCTAATCGACGATAACTTGGTTTTATAATTCTCCATATTTGGCAGATTTAATGCTCTTAGTCAACATATCGTACAGCAAAAGGTTTTCTTCTGTGAGATATTTTCTGTGTTTATCAATGGTTATTTGGTCATCACGAACTGCAGGTCCAGTTTGCTGTAAATGAGGATTTTGAATATCAAATTGCCGATACGTTTGATCAATTAACGCTACAAATAAGTTAGGGTCTAAATCAAATTGTTTCGCTAAAACTATACCTTTGGCCATCACGTGATGAACAAAATTATTTAGAAATACAGCTACAACATGAATCTTTTCTCTTTCCTGTTTCGATAGGCATTGCGTGGAAATACTTAACTTCTCAGTCCATAATTTCAGCGTTCTCAACGTAGGAGTATCTCCGTCTAATATAAATGGGACCTTCGCTAAATCGATTGCAGTATTGTAAGCAAAAGTTTGAAGTGGATAAAATATGCTACAATGCTTACCAAAACTAGACCAATCTACCGTACCCGCGGTGATTGAAACCATCTCTGCTTTAATTTTTGGAACTATCTCTATTAGAGCAGCATCTGCGACAGCGACAATTGCCCAATCCACAAAAGATTTTTCAAATTCAACAGAGACATCGACACTATATTTTCGGTTGATATAGTCCAATCGCTCCCGATTTCTGCCAATAACTACAACTTTTAGGGTGTTAAATTTTGAAAAATAACTAACGAAGGCTTCAGCTACCCTGCCTGTTCCAATAATTGCCAAATCGGTAGGGAACTTAGACATTACTTACCGTGACACTGCTTGTATTTCTTTCCAGAGCCACAAGGACATTGGTCATTTCTTCCGACTTTCGGTTGTGCTATCACCGGTTGTCTTTTTTCTTCTTGCGGGAATGAATTATTTATCGCCTCTTGGTAACCTTGTCTTCCAGAGAACTTCGGTGGAGCTGTAGTGGTTGAATTACTACTATTTGTGCTGCTTCGGTCGTAGTTATTCTGCTTAGCCTCTTTGTTCGTGCTTTGAATCTGTTGCTCGATTGTTAAGTCCATTACCATAAGAAGTTCGACTGCATCTTTATTTAAGCGATCCAACATGGAACGGAACAAGTTGTATGATTCCAATTTATAAATCACCAATGGGTCTTTTTGCTCGTAAGTTGCATTGTTTACAGCGGAACGTAAGTCATCCATCTCGCGTAAATGTTCTTTCCATTCGTCATCAATTTTGGAAAGAATAACATTCTTTTCAAACGATTTCGTAATGGTTTTTCCTCCGGAATTGTAGGCATCTTCAAGATTTACGATCAATTGCATTTCACGACGGCCATCAGACAAAGGAAACACGATATTCTTGTATTTATCTGACATGGTCTCAAAGACTTGTTTTATCTGTGGCAAGCCTTTTTCAGAAATTTTCGCGCACTTTCTATCGTATTGATTGCGCATTTCAGCGTAAACTTTTTCTGTTAAATCAATTACATCTGAAGCTTTGAATTCTTCCTCTCCTACTGGAGAGTTGATCCCTAACATTCGGATTAAATCAAGCTCGAATTCATTAAAATCTGTCCCTCGGTGCTTTTGAACCAATGTTTCGCACATTTCATAGAACATATTGTCCACATCTACATCTAAGCGATCTCCGAACAAGGCATTCCTTCGTTTCTTATAGATTGCTTTTCTTTGAGCATTCATTACGTCATCATATTCTAATAAACGTTTCCGCATACCAAAATTATTCTCTTCAACCTTTTTCTGAGCACGTTCAATGGATTTCGATACCAAACCTGCGGAAATAACTTCCCCTTCCTTCAGTCCCATTCTGTCCATGATCTTCGCTATTCGCTCAGAGCCAAATTTCCTCATCAAATCGTCCTCCAAGGAAACGAAGAAGCGCGAAGATCCTGGATCACCCTGACGACCTGCACGTCCACGAAGCTGTCTGTCTACCCGTCTTGAATCATGACGCTCAGTTCCAATAATTGCCAAACCTCCTGCTTCCTTTACTCCTTCACCCAATTTAATATCTGTACCTCTACCTGCCATATTGGTGGCAATAGTTACTGCTCCTGCTAAACCTGCATTGGCAACTATTTCTGCCTCTTTTTGATGGTATTTGGCATTCAACACCTGATGAGGAACTTTTTTCATTTGAAGAAGACGACTCAACAACTCTGATATCTCAACGGTAGTTGTACCTACGAGAACTGGTTGGCCTTTGGCTACCAATGCTTCCACCTCTTCTATAACCGCATTATATTTTTCACGTGCTGTTTTGTAGACAAAATCATCAAGATCTTTTCTAATTACGTTACGGTTAGGGGGAATTACCACGACATCTAATTTATAGATATCCCAAAATTCTTTTGCCTCTGTTTCTGCGGTACCAGTCATCCCAGCTAGCTTGTGATACATTCTGAAATAATTCTGCAATGTCACAGTTGCGTAGGTTTGCGTAGCCGCCTCTACCTGCACATTTTCTTTGGCTTCAATTGCCTGATGTAAACCATCAGAATATCTTCTGCCGTCTAAAATACGACCTGTGGATTCATCAACAATTTTAATTTTACCATCCATGATGACATATTCAACCTCACTTTCAAATAAGGTATATGCCTTCAACAATTGGTTGATCGAATGAATTCTTTCAGATTTAATTGAATATTCTCTCACCAAAGAGTCTTTTCTTTCTAAGTAAACTTTTTGGTCTAAATTTTCCTTTTGAAGTCTAGCAATTTCAGCTCCGATATCTGGCATAACGAAGAATTGACGATCTTCTGTACCTGAAACCAAATCAATTCCTTTATCAGTTAATTCAATTGTATTATTTTTTTCATCGATAACGAAATACAGTTCCGCATCAATTTTTTTCATGTGCTTCCCTTGCTCTTGCATGAAGAAATTTTCTGTTTTCTGAAGATGCACCCTGATTCCTGGCTCAGATAAAAATTTAATGAGTGTTTTATTCTTTGGCAAACCTCTGTGTGCGCGAAGCAAGGCTTTCCCTCCTTCTTCAAGGTACTCTTTCATTGTATTTTTGTCGTCCGAAGGTTCATTGATTACCGCCAGCATTCTTTTTGCGTCGCTCAAACACTGCTGGACGAATTGCTTTTGGGCATTGACAATTTTCTCCACACGAGGTTTTAGCTCATAGAATTCATGCTGATCGCCTTTCGGAGTAGGACCTGAAATTATCAAGGGGGTTCTCGCGTCATCAATTAATACAGAGTCGACCTCATCTACAATGGCATAATGATGCTTACGTTGGACTAAATCATCTGGATGACCCGCCATATTATCTCTCAGATAGTCAAAGCCAAATTCATTATTGGTACCAAATGTAATATCAGCCAAATATGCTTGCCTTCTCTCTGCTGAGTTAGGACGGTGCTTATCTATACAATCTACGCTTAGTTGATGGAATTGATAAAGCGGTCCCATCCACTCTGAGTCTCGTTTTGCCAAGTAATCGTTGACTGTAACCAGGTGTACTCCCTTACCAGCGAGTGCATTCAGGTAAACAGGCAATGTTGCTACTAGCGTTTTACCCTCTCCTGTTTGCATTTCGGAAATATTTCCTTTGTGTAGAACAGCCCCACCCATGAGTTGCACATCGTAGTGCACCATATTCCATTTGATTTGGGTTCCCGCGGCTGTCCATTCATTCGACCAAACAGCTTTATCGCCTTGTATCTGGATTCCATCTTTTTTCATTGAGAGGTCTCTATCAAAACTTGTTGCGTCCACAACTAACTGATCATTTTCAGCCCATCGCCTCGCTGTTTCTTTAATCACCGCAAATCCTTCTGGCAATATTTCCAACAGAGAAGACTCTATCTGCTCGTCTATTCTCTTTTCAAGTTTTTCTATGGCTTCGAATAAGGTATTTTTTTCTTCCAATGGAGTATCAAAATCAGCCGCTCTATCTTGTAAAGCTGATAATTCATCTTCCAATTCTTGCCTATCATTTCTTAATTTTTCTTGAAACTCGAGCGTCTTCAAACGTAGTTCATTATCCGATAGACGCGCAATACTCTGCTGTGCATCAAGTACTTTTTCAGCATATGGCCAGTACTCTTTTTTATCTTTAGTGCTTTTATCACCGAAAAGCTTTTTTAAAATATCTCCAATCATCTCCTAAATTTTGAGAAAGCCAAAGTTACAATTTTAAGCAAGATAAATCGCAAGAATATCAGCTTTCAATTTAGAAATTGTCCACTTGAATTTCTGTTAATAAATTATCTCATATCTGACGCGCTGTGTTTTAGTCATACAATGCATAAAGGAATTATCTTTGCAGTATGCATGAAAGAATAATAATTTTAGATTTCGGCTCTCAATATACTCAACTAATTGCGAGAAGAATAAGAGAACTCAATGTATATTGCGAAATCCATCCATGGAATAAAATACCATCCATTACAGACAACGTAAAAGGAATTATATTATCCGGTAGCCCTTTTTCTGTTCGTGACGAACAATCTCCGAAACCGAATTTAGATGCTATAAAAGGTAAACTTCCGTTGTTGGGCATATGTTTTGGCGCTCAATATTTGGCGCATCATTTCGGTGGAGAAGTTATGCCTTCTAATACCAGAGAATACGGTAGGGCTCATCTAAAATATGTGGACGAATCGTGCACCTTGACAAAAGGTATGTCAACTGGTAGTCAAGTTTGGATGTCACATGGCGATACCATTGAGCGTATTCCCGAACACTACCAAATTATTGCCAGTACGGAGGATGTTTCTATTGCTGGTTATCATGTAGAGGGCGAGCATACGTATGCAATTCAATTCCACCCCGAAGTCTATCATTCCTCGGAAGGGAAAATACTACTACAAAATTTCGTTTATACTATTTCAGGCTGTTCCGGTGACTGGACCCCGAATTCATTTGTGGAGGAAACGACCAGTAAGTTGAGAGAACAACTTGGAGAAGATAAAGTAATACTTGGGTTATCAGGCGGAGTTGATTCTTCCGTGGCAGCTGTTCTGCTACACAAAGCAATAGGTTCAAACTTGCATTGTATTTTTGTAGATAATGGCTTGTTACGAAAAAATGAATTTGAATCTGTACTTGAATCATACAAAGGTATAGGGTTGAATGTCAAAGGAATAGATTCATCCGAAAAATTCTACGAGGCCTTAAAAAATGAGACCGACCCCGAGCGTAAGCGCAAAGCTATAGGCAGAGTTTTTGTAGAGGTTTTCGATGAAGAATCAAAAAAAGTGGAAGGAGCGAAATGGCTTGGGCAAGGAACTATTTATCCAGATGTTATAGAGTCAGTCTCTGCTACTGGAGGGCCTTCTCAAACCATAAAATCGCATCACAATGTTGGCGGATTACCAGATTACATGAAATTGCAAGTGGTGGAACCTCTTCGATTACTATTTAAAGACGAGGTAAGGCGTATAGGAAAAAGTTTAGAAATTGATCAACGAATTTTGGGTAGACACCCGTTTCCCGGACCTGGATTAGGAATTCGAATACTTGGAGAGGTAACCAAGGAAAAGGTACGTATTTTGCAAGAGGTAGATGCAATTTTTATTGATAGTTTGAAAGAGGATGGATTGTATGATGATGTTTGGCAAGCAGGAGCGATATTTCTCCCCATACAATCTGTTGGTGTTATGGGAGATGAACGAACGTACGAAAATGCTGTGGCTCTTCGGGCAGTTACCTCAACAGACGGGATGACTGCAGATTGGTGCCATTTACCCTATACGTTTCTTGCAAAAGTCTCGAATAAAATTATTAACCAAGTGAAAGGTATAAATAGAGTTACTTATGATATTAGTTCAAAACCTCCGGCTACTATTGAATGGGAATAATTTGATAATCAAAATATTAACATCATTAATTTTAATTTTTAATTTAAGTTATTCGTCAGCACAATATGTTGAAGTTTTAAAAAAAGAGAATGGTGTTTTCTACATTCATACCGTTGTAGAAGGAAATACAATTTATGGCATTCAAGGTCGATACGGTTGTGATGCAGAGGAGTTACTAAAGGCTAACCCGGGTATTGAAAGGGGACTAGTAAATGGAACCGTTGTGTTTGTACCTGTGAAAAGGAGTACTGTTTCTCATACTGTTCAAAAACAAGAAACTTTATTTGGACTCAGCAAATTGTATGATGTATCCGTAGATTCTATAATCAATCAAAATCCTAGTGCTGAAAATGGATTAAAAATTGACCAAAAACTCACCATTAGAAATGCAGTTCCTCGTAAGTCCATTTCCGAAATAACCAATACGGAGCCACAACCCATTGTTGATCAACAGGAAGTAATACCTCCCTCGTTTACAGACACTATTATAGAGTACACCGTGCTTCCCCAAGAAACTATGTATACCATTGCCAAAAGGTTTATGATTCCCGTGCAACGGATCTTAGATTTAAATCAACTGTCATCCTCAAAAGTAGCCATAGGACAAAAAGTAAAAGTTCCCATCAAAAAAGAAAATCTACTTCCAATTGCAACTCGAACACCAGATAAAACCAACCCTTCCGTTAATCCCTTTAAATCATGGGGTGAAAAACTTCCGAAAGCGCCAACAATTGCCATTCTCTTACCTCTCAATCTAGATAGTGTCCCGGAAATAAACAAGAACATAAGCAATTATGGGATTGATTACTACATCGGAATTCAAATGGCTCTTGATAGTCTTGAGAAATATGGCTTTACAGCAAAAGTTAAGGTTATTGATTACATTCAAAAAGGGAAGGGTTTAATCAGTATACTTAACGCTGAAAAACTATCTACCTATGATCTTATTTTTGCTCCCTTCGATAAAAAAGAAGCTGAAATATTGCATTCTTGGTCTTTAGGTAAAGATATTCACATCGTATATGCAACAGCAATTTCGCCCTCTATTGTAAAGAACAATCCACTGGCTCTCACCTACTCCACCACTAACGAACAATTAATCATTGGAATGGCTAAGTACCTGCGGCAAACCAGTGGCCGTGTGGTGCTGATCAAAAATGAGAAATCTGATGAATTATGGATGCAAAATACCTTTTCTTCGGCATTTAGGATGGGAAGTCAAGATAGTGATTTTCAACTTATCGAGGCAACATGGAAAAATTATAAGCAATTTGAACAAATTGGTGGGGAAATATATTTCGTCTATTTATCAAATGAAAAGGAAAAAGTAATTACTCTTTTATCGCAATATCAACTTTCTGAAAATTTCCACCTAGTAGGGTTGAAAGAATGGACTGAATGGAAGGAAGTAAATTCGACAGTGAATAATAAATTTAAATTCCAATATGCTGCTCCAAATCAATTTGATTACGAGGATGAAAATATTAAGGTGTTTCACAGAAAATTTAGAAATGCAAAACAAGCAGATTTAAATAAAACAATATGCCTCGGATATGATGTTACACGTAATGTTCTTCAATTCATTCAGGAAAAAACCGCTCAACAAGGCATCATTTCAAGTTTATACCCTGTTTTGAAAAACGATACAGACGGATATGAAAATACAGCCACCGTACCCGTTATTTTTGAGTATTTCAAATCTAGAAATCTAATCAAATGAATTCAGCAGAGATAGCATCACTGTATAGGAAATTGCAATTAACTATCACAGAGCAGCTAGAAAAAGTTGATGGGGAAGCTAAATTCAAAGAAGACACTTGGCAACGTGAAGAGGGAGGTGGCGGACATACACGCGTAATAAATTCGGGTGCCATTCTTGAAAAAGGCGGCGTAGCATTTTCCTCCGTTCATGGAGAAGTCAGCGAAGCCATGAAACAACAACTGCAAATGGAGGGCAATTCCTTTTTTGCGACGGGAGTATCCATAGTATTGCATCCTAAACACCCTAGACATCCTATCATGCATATGAATGTGCGCTATTTCGAATTAGATACAGGAGAGTATTGGTTTGGTGGAGGGATTGACATGACCCCGCATTACGTGAGCACAAGGGATGCCATTCGCTTTCACAACTCATTGAAAAGGGTTTGCGATAATTTTAACCCATTATTTTATACCGAATTTAAACCTTGGGCAGATCGCTACTTTTTACTACCTCATAGAGGAGAAACACGTGGTGTAGGCGGTATTTTCTACGATCACCGCAACGAGGACAATACAGGCTTGCGTAAGGAAGAATTATTAGCCTTCAGCATACAACTTGGTGAATTATTCCCTGTGTTATATGGCGAACAAGTTTCCGACAGAAGCTTATTACCACCAAATATTGAAGAATTGCAGTGGCAAGCTCTGCGAAGAGGCCGTTACGTAGAATTTAATTTATTACATGATAAAGGAACGAAGTTTGGAATTTACTCAGGAGGACGCACGGAATCTATTCTCATGAGTATGCCACCTCAGGCGAATTGGGAATACGATTATACCCCGACTTCTGGAAGTGAAGAGGAAGAAACGCTCAACTTGTTAAAATCACCAACAAATTGGATTATATAATTCGCACCGTTAGAGCAAATGATAATAGGCAATTAGCAATTATTATTCGTTCTTGTTTTTATGACTTCGCTGCCCCTACTATAGGTACAGTTTTCGAAGACCCCACTACTGATGAATTATTTGAGTTATTTCAACAAGAAAAATCTGTGCTCTTTGTTGCCGAGATACAAGGCATTCCCGTTGGATGTTGCGGTTTATTTCCTACTGTTGGATTATCAGAAAATTGTGTAGAATTGGTTAAGTTTTACTTGATGAAGGAATACCGAGATCAAGGAATCGGTAAAGAATTGTTCAACACTTGTATGGAACAAGCAAAACAGTTCGGATTTAAGCAAGTCTATATTGAAAGCTTACCAGAATTCGCATCCGCTGTTCGAATTTACGATTATCATGGGTTTACCCAACTCCAAGAACCTTTGGGGAATAGTGGTCATACAGGGTGTAAACTATGGATGATTAAAGAATTAAATTGAATTAAAACAAGGTCTTTTTTTAATTACTTTTAACGAAAAAAATTATGCACAATAATTTGAAAGTCAGTTACCTCAAAATAGTTTTTCTGTTAAGTTTTTTAACGTTTGATCTAAGTCCTTTTCATGCACAAATAAACAATCCTTTGGAGGGGCTAAAAATAGCCGGACCAGGTGATATACCAGCGGGAACACCTTTGATGCTTGACCCCATGTCAATGCCTATGTACGATGAAAAATTACAAAAAATTGAACCGTCAGACTTCATGACCTTTATGATGTCCAACGAATACATACCAGAACCCTATATAGATAGTAAAAAGAATATCAAAGCCTTCGTGTTACGAAAAGCGACCTCTGAGGAAAAGACAATGATTGAAAATATGCAACTTGGTGGAATGGGAATGAATCAGGAAAAAAGTGTTATGATTGGAAATCCGGCTAATGACTTTAACGTAAACGATTTAAAAGGTAAAAACCACACTTTCTCTGCATTGAAAGGAAAAGTTATTGTGCTGAATTTTTGGTTTATAGAATGTAAACCTTGTATTATGGAAATGCCAGACTTAAATACATTGGTAGAGGAAAACAATGGAAAAGATGTAGTTTTTATAGCATTAGCTTTGAACCCCAAAAAAGCAATTAAAAAATTCCTTAAGAAAACTGAATTTAATTTTCGTGTTGTAGCTGACGGGCAAACTACTGCAGATTCATACGGAGTTAAAAGCTTTCCTACGAATGTAATCATCGACCAAAACGGCATAATTCAATATGTAAGTGTTGGTGTTGGACCGAACAATAAGGAGAATCTTCAAAAGACAATAAAAGAATTGTTGATAGAGTAAACTATTTTTTAAGGGGCTCATTAAGAATTATTGATAATTCCATGATTTCTTCCCTAATGATTTACCATTATTTTGCGAAATAAGGTGGACGAAAAAAGAAGATTATACATGCCATTTTCGATATCACGAACATCTATTAGGAAATTTTCTTCTGTAATTTTTCCTTCCTTAACTACTTTTCCTAGCTGATTGATAATTTTATAGCCTTGACCAATTAATTCAGCTGAAATGGAAACGTTGAAAATATCAGCAGTTGGGTTCGGGTAGAGTTGAATGTGCTCTGAAGTTAAACTTACATCAGTAATTGATGTGGAACAATTCAACTCATTCACGTAATTCCAAATTAGTTCATTCAATAAAAAGGGTACCAAATTACCTGTCGGATCATCACCCATACGCAGCCACACCAGATTCTCGCTAGGCACGATATTTAAAAACTGTCCGCCTTTTCCAATAGCAGAAAACATATCTGCAGGTGCATTTGGACAGAGAAATCCGGGAATTATATTTTGCCATGTCGGCACCATGAAAGATTGCTTTCCATTCAACCACCATAAATACCCATACGATTTGTTCAAGTTTTGAGAGGTATTGACCATCTCATTAAAATACGCTGTATCTGTCATAATTTGGTTGCCGTTCCAGTTACCTTTATTTAAAATTAAAGAACCAAAACGCGCCATGCTTCTGGCGTTACTCACAAAAACATTGTTGTAACCTACTGAAAAAAATCCACCCGTCATCCCAATTGGATTTTTCAATTTTTGCGTGGTGTAATTGTTCAAGGTAAGTCCGGTAGCATTTTCTATAACGCCATCCAAAAGCGTGTACGGTCCATTGTGATATGCCCAGCGCGTTCCGGGATCAGCCAAATAATTCAAACACGTATCAAGAGTACAAGAGTTATCTGGAACGCCATCATCCAAGCCGGAAGTCATCGTAAGTTGATTCCAAATAGTGATACGTTCCTCTTGCTGAGGGGTGCTATTGGTCCAACCTTGTCCGAGGTAGCTAGATGTGGTGTCTGTTATCGACAAAAATCCTTCTTGCTGCGCAATTCCCGTCATGAAAGCGGTAATCGTTTTTCCAGCAGATGCCCATTGCCAAGGTGAAGTTGCGGTATGCGTTCCAAAATACTTTTCTAAAACTATTTTCCCGTCTTTTAATAAAATGAATGCTTTTGAATTGTTTTGTTCCAAGAAATTATACAAACTGTCAATTTTTGGTTGGCAATACCCCAACGCTTGAGGCGAAATTGTATCCCACGTATTTCCAATCAAAGGAGGAAAGTAAATATTCTGGGCGCGGGTGTTGATCATTGAAGTAAAACAAAAAGTTATAAAAAATAAAAATTTCATGAATCGGTACTTATTTAATTATACAGAAAATTACTCAATATTTTTAAAATGAGGCATTTAACGATTGACTACAAAAAAATACAAAAGGTTAATGAAACAATTCGCATACATTTTTTTTATTATCATACAATTCCTCACCTTTATTTCGCTAAAATAATTAATTACTATGAAAAATTTAATCCGTTACGCCGCTCTAGGTGTTTTATAAACAGGAATATTAATTTCCGCTTGTTCTAAAAATTCAGATTCTGACAATCCCACCCAAAGAATTTCTTCCAGTGGTGTAGTACCTGTAGTTGTCACAGGTGAAAATAATGGCGGAAATGTAACTTGTGCCGAAGCCGCGAGTAATGCAGGGATACCCGGATATGCTTACACAACTGGAAAACAGGACTATCCATTTAGCAGCACTAGTTTCGGAAATGGTGTTTCCGTAACGACTGACGGAACTTATGTCAGTTGGTCCATTACTCCACCTGCTGGGTATTGTGTTTCAAATGTCGCCGTTATTGTCAAAGGAGGTCCAAATGCCAATGTATACTACTACAATGATGGAGAGAGTTCGGATTCAGGATTGGCAGCCCCAGTGAATGCAAGTGGTAATCCTGCCGGATTAAGTAATCTAACCATTTGTTATAATTTAATCGCATGTGACCAAGAAGAGTGTGACTGGCAAGAAGAAACAGCTTTTGGTGGAGGTATAGCTGGAGGTGGAAATGCCTGGTGGTTTGCACTAGATGCTTCTGCAAGTGACACATATCCAATATACGCTGGTCAACAAGCTGTTCCTGGTGCATCAGTAGTCTATGACGCTGCAACAGATCAGATTACCATTATTTTAGGTGATGAATTGCAACTACAAGATGTTTCTGAGCCCGTCAAGGTCGAAGGATACGACCAATTGCCAGCAGAAAGACCTGCAGCAGGTTTATTTGAATTATACAAAGGAACGAACCTTACTATTCAAGGAAACTCATCGGCTTACTACGTGATTCACTTGGATGTTGAGGTCTGCAACTAAAAACAAGTAAACATAATTTAAAAGTTAAAAAGGGGTCTAAAATAGACCCCTTTTTTTATTTAAGGATATCCACAGAGGATTACTTATCAAAGAAAGATTACAGCAATATAATGTCTTAAGTGAATGAAATAATTGTCTATTTACGAATTACGGTCATTCGAGATATTTTACCCTCAGACACTTCGTAAATCATCATGAGTTCTATGGGTACATCACTCCCTTTCCTTCCTACTATATATTCATGATCTATGACTTTATTTCCTAAGACAACCCTATTAAGAATCGTTGAGTGTAGTTTGGGAGAGGAAATGAATAAATCATTATACAGTATTCGAATAGCCTCTTTTCCTTGAGCAACAGGTTCATCTTTACCAAAAGTGTACAAAGAGACACTGTCAACAAAAGAGGAGATAAAACCATTTATATTGCGTTGATTGTAGAAATCTAGATTTTCTTGAACTACCTGAAAGGGCGTCATTGCTGATTGAGAACTAATATACCCAATTCTCAATATCAATAAAAAATAAAGTATGATGAACTTAGTCATAATCGTTAACTATTAATTCCGGTAAATTTTTCCTACAAAATTGCCTATTCATGATAAAACAATCATTTCTTCCTCCCATGAAGAACTTTCAACACGTCGTCGAGTGTAAAGCCTTTAGCCTGAAGTAAAATAAGGTAATGGAAAAGTAGATCTGCAGATTCATTTAAAAACAAGGCATCGTTTGAGCGCAGTGCCTCTATAACGGTTTCTATTGCCTCCTCCCCGACTTTCTGAGCAATTTTCTCAATGCCTTTTTCTTTGAGCGAAGCGACATACGACCCTTCGGTATTTTCTCCACTTAAGCGATTGGCAATGGTGTTTTCCAACTCAGCAAGGGCACCAAACCGCGTTTCCTTCTCTCCCGCCCAGCAAGTTTGTGATCCTAAATGACAAGTAGGGCCCTGTGGGATGGCTTGAATCAACAACGTATCTCTATCGCAATCTAAACGCATGGAAATAAGGTATAAGAAATTACCACTTTCCTCGCCTTTAGTCCACAAGCGATTTTTAGTACGTGAATAAAACGTCACCTTTTTTTCCTTACATGTTTTTTCGTAGGCCTCGTGGTTCATGTAGCCTAGCATCAATACTTGTAGCGTGTTCGCGTCTTGAATAATGGCCGGAACTAATCCATCGCCTTTGGCAAAATCTATTTTTTCCATGTTATCGTATTGTAATATTATGTTTTTTTAAGGTCTGCTTTAGTTCTAAAATTTCAATTTCTCCAAAATGAAAAACACTGGCTGCTAAAGCTGCGTCCACGTGCGTTTTTTGAAAAACATCGATAAAGTGGCCAACTGAACCACAACCACCGGAAGCAATTACAGGAACATTTACCGCCTGACAAACCGCTTCCAAAGCCTCCAACGCAAAGCCATTTTTGGTGCCGTCATGATCCATTGAAGTAAACAGAATTTCTCCCGCTCCTCTTTCCACACCTTCTTTCACCCAGTCGAGTAAATTCAACTCTGTTTCCACTTTTCCGCCGTTGACAAAAACCTTCCAAACTCCATTTACTGGTCGAGCATCTAAGGCTAATACCACACACTGATTTCCAAATTGAGCAGAAAGTTCGTTGAGCAATTCAGGTCGTTTCACCGCAGAGGAATTCACGCTGATCTTATCGGCACCATGCTTCAATAAACGATATGCATTTTCCACGCTTCGTATTCCACCACCAACGGTAAATGGAATATTCACCTGCTCAGCCACTCGTTTTACTAATTCCACTAAAGTATCCCGTTTTTCAATGGTCGCCGTGATATCCAAAAACACCAGCTCATCAGCTCCTTCCTCTGAATACAATTTAGCCAACTCCACCGGATCACCTGCGTCACGTAATCCTTCGAAGTTCACACCTTTCACCGTGCGACCTTCCTTAATATCTAAACAGGGAATTATTCGTTTTTTCAACATGACATTTCCACGATTTCATTCAACGTAATTCTTCCTTCGTAAATCGCCTTGCCGAGGACAACCGCAGGAATTTTAGCTTCGTCTAGTTCAACTAAATCTTGCTTTCCAGAAACTCCACCACTCGCTATCAAGTAGCAATCCGGAAAACGCAACATGATTTCTTTGTATAAAGCCACGGATGGACCGTTAAGCATGCCGTCCCGTGAAATATCGGTACATAAAAACTGTCTTACTCCATTCTTGTAATAATCCGCCATAAATGTTTCCCAATGCAAATTACTAGTTTCCAGCCAGCCACTTACGGCAATGTTTCCGTCGCGCACATCAGCTCCGAGTATGAATAAATCAGCTCCAAAAGCCTGAATCCAAGATTTCATTTTTTCTGAATCTTTGACCGCTAAACTACCAATTGTCAACCATTTTGCCCCGGCATCCAAAACGGATTTTAAATCATCATCTGTTTTAATACCACCCCCAAAGTCGATTGCTAGATTGGTTTCCTTTGTGAGCTTCTCCAATACGTGAAGATTTATGACTCTTCCTGCTTTCGCACCGTCTAAATCGACTAAATGTAGGCGCTGAATTCCCGCATCCTCGAAACGTTTCGCCATCAATACAGGGTCTTTTTCATACACCAATTTTGTGCTGTAATCACCTTTTGTTAGGCGCACACAGGCACCATCAATCAAATCTATTGCTGGAATAACGTCTATCATGCGTTTAAAAATCGATTAAGTATTTCTTCGCCAACTTTTCCGCTTTTTTCGGGGTGAAATTGACAAGCATAAAAATTATTTTTTTGTAAGGCCGCTGAAAATTCAATTCCGTAATGGCAAGATGCAATCGTGTAACTCGAAATAGGCACAAAATACGAGTGAACAAAATATACGTCCTCAGAGATATATTCCAAAAACCCCGAACTATCTAATAAATTATTCCATCCCATGTGCGGAATATTCAACTCGTGCGCAAATCGATTTACTTTTACTCCTTCAAAAATTCCTAAGCCTTTTTCATTTCCTTCTTCGGTTAAATCGCACATGAGTTGCATGCCTAAACAAACACCCAAAACGGGTTTTGTTAAGTGTGGAATGAGTTTATCTAAACCCGTTGTTCTCAACTTTTCCATTGCGGCACTTGCATGACCCACACCGGGAAAAACAACGCGATCAGCAGACATGATTTCCTCTTTATTTGAACTTATAGAAACCTCTATTCCCAAGCGTTCAAAAGCCGATTTAACTGAGAAAACATTTCCCGCTCCGTAATCAATGATAACCAGTTTCATAGGGTTCCTTTTGTACTTGGTAGAACCGCATTTTCGCCGTTGCGTTTTTTTGCCATTTTAATTGCTTTCGAAAAAGCCTTGAAAATCGCTTCTATTTTGTGATGTTCATTTTTTCCTTCTGCTTTGATATTCAGGTTACATTTTGCGCCATCGGTAAATGACTTAAAGAAATGAAAGAACATTTCTGTAGGCATCTTTCCAATCATTTCGCGCTGGAAATC
>CAMDLY010000002.1 GCA_945902115.1 Lishizhenia tianjinensis
TAAAAAAACGTTGTTTCCTTATTTCCCAATAAATCAAAGAACTCTTTCTTTTGTTGTAAACACGATTTCACTCGCTATTTACTCTTTACTCCTTTTTAAGTAACCCCAATTTGTTCCCCAATTGCTATACTTTTTGCAGAGAAAACCGATGTTTTCATCCTTAGCGGGGTGCAAAGATACATACTTATTATTTCCTAACAATAACTTTGTTTAAGTTTTTTTAAAAAAATTGTAAATATTTCTTTAAATAATTGAGAACTATGCTTTTGAGTTGATATCTAAAGGAAATTTATCAAGTTACAATGAGTAATACTCTCTGAGAAAGACATTCTCGTTATGTCGAACGACTCTTTGATAAATTCTTCAAGTTGTTCACAATGAATAATTTTACCTGACAATGGCAGTATGTCATGGTTAGCATATTTCAATGCGATAACAAAAGAAAACTTCAGTGCTAGATCTCGGGCAACATCTTCATTTGCTAGAAACATTCTTACCTCAGAGAGAACCGAACCAATCCGCGCATACAAAATTGCTAATTCTTCACTATTCCATGATTTAATAAATGGATAATTCTTATTCAACGTGTAATGATCGTTGGTAGTCAAAACAACTATTGGTCTACGATTACTATTTTTTCGTAAAACTGAAAACCAATACTTTAAAGCGGCAAGTGTAACGATTAAAGTTAAAAACCCCGCAATTTTAGAGAGTATAAGGAAATCAGTATAGACACCAATTGGAATTAGTGCTAAAAGAATTACTATTACTGCTATTATAGGAAAAAATTGGAAACGATGCATGGTTGATAATTATTCCACTATCCATTTATCATTAAACATTTCACCTTTTATAGTTACGGTCTTAGAACGTGAATAGTCCTCAGCAGCGATTAACATTTGTTCTTTTGTATCTCTGCGAATTAAAATAGAAGAAGAACCTTGAGACTTTACTTCGATGTAAAATCCGTTTTTTAATTTGGCTGGTCTTGTTGGTGGTCTACCCATCGGTTTGTTAAGTGTTTGGATTTGTGAATATAACGGCTAATATCAACATTTGTTCTATATTAAGAAATTTTGTGAAATAAAAGTTATCTACAATCGTATTGAAATTCCTTACAGGAAGAGTATTTTTGCGCATGGTTAATTTTGAAAAACTAAGTTACTATCTACCACAAGGATTCTTATTCCAGCAAGTAAACCTTCAAATAAACAGGGGTGAAAAGATCGGATTAGTTGGAAAAAATGGAGCAGGAAAATCAACGCTACTCAAAATAATATCGCAACAGTTAAAGCCTTCCGAGGGAGCTATCCACTTGCCGAAGGAGACTAAAATAGGGCATTTAACGCAAGATATAGTAATTGACACCGAAGTTTCTTTGTTCGAATTTCTAAACAATTCAAATAGTAAGTTGAACCATATAAGGACACGTTTGGAGGAAATCAATACACAACTCGTCACACGAACAGACTACGAATCGACGTCTTATTTGAATCTTCTCGACGAATTAAGTGACTTAAATCACGACTTTCAGGTTATGGAAGGATTTAGCTGGGAAGAAAGAATTTCAGACACATTAAAAGGTCTTGGTTTTCGGGATAAAGATTTCGAAAAGCCCATGAATACATTCTCAGGTGGTTGGAAAATGCGTGCTGAACTCTCAAGAATATTGGTGAATGACCCAGATATCATACTTCTAGACGAACCCACCAATCATCTTGATATATTATCCATAAGTTGGCTAGAAAGCTATCTACAAAAATTTGAAGGAGCAGTAATCATTATTTCGCACGACAGGCTATTCCTTGATAATGTAACTAAGCGAACCCTAGAGATAAGTCTTGGGAAAATTTTAGACTTTCCATTTTCTTATTCCTTATATAAAGAAAGAAGGGCAGAGGAGTTAGAACGCACGCAAGCTGCAAAAAAACAACAAGACCGAGAAATAAAACATACCGAGGACCTTATAAATAAATTCAGAGCTAAGAGTTCGAAAGCATCATTTGCTCAATCTCTGATTAAAAAATTGGAAAAAACTGAGCGCATAGAAATAGAAAAAGACGTTGTTTCGGGTATAAAAATAACGTTTCCTTTGAGTATTCAACCCGGTAAATGGGTTTTATCCATGGAAGACGTTGGTAAATCTTACGGTGATAATGAACTATTTTCTGAGTTAAATATAACTGTTGGAAGAGGAGAAAAAATTGCCCTACTCGGTCCAAATGGAGTCGGTAAATCAACATTGCTTAAGGCTATTACAAAAAATATTGAGATCGAAGGAAAAGTTCAATACGGTCATAATGTAAATGTTACCTATTTCGCACAAGACCAAGCCGAGCAATTAGACAAATCAAAAACCATTTTAGAAACAGTTGATGATATAGCTATTGGGGATGTTCGAAAAGATTTACGTTCGATATTAGGAACATTTTTATTTTCCGGAGAGGATGTAGATAAAAAAGTTAGTGTACTATCGGGGGGTGAGCGCACTAGGCTTGCACTTTGTCAACTTTTATTGAGCCCATCGAACTTTTTGATTTTGGATGAACCCACCAACCACTTGGATATACAAAGTAAACAAGTATTGAAGAAAGCCTTAGACAATTACGAAGGTGCTTTCATCATCGTTTCTCACGACAGAGAATTTGTAGACGGACTTACCAATAGAATTTGGGATATTGAAAATAAATCACTAAAAATTCATCATTTTTCTCTGAATGAATACCTCTCGTACAAGATGAAGGATAAGACCCTATCCGGAAATACCTTGAAAAATACTGAAAAAAGTCCTGTGAAACCGAAAGAAAAAACAGAAAATACGATTATTGTAAAGCCTTCTAAACAAGATAAAGAAATACAACGAATTGAAAATGATATTTCTAAATTAGAAAAGGAGGTGCAATCGTTGGAAACTGAATTGGCCAATATGGATTATACAGCTTCTGATTACCAAAATCAATTATCGCAATACGATGAGAAGAAAAGAAATCTCGATAATTTGATGAGTAAGTGGGAAAAATTAATGAGTTCTTAAGAGCATAATTTCTCCGATATCTTTTTCTTTCTTTTATCATTCTCCGCCTCTCCTTTTTCAATCTTTTCCTCACCTCCTTTGATTGATTTTTTTGGTGCAAACGATATCTTTTCTTAATATACTTCTTCTTGGCCTTTTGCGTTTTTCTAATTTCTTTTTGCGTCTGTCTTTTTATCTGATCATCATTTTGTTTTTGAACGCGCCCGGACTTGCAGGATACTAAAAACAAGAAAATTAAGAATAGTAGTTTGTTAAGCATTATAAGTAAAAGGAAGATTTGTAAATTTACAGAATGAAACGAGTTATTTTGATCTTGCTAACAATCGTTACATTGACCAATTGTATTAAACAACAAAATAATACTGTTCCTAGTATTCCATTCGATGTGGTAATTGATATCAACCTTCCCTCTTATAATTCTCTGGCCGGAGTTGGAGGATGGTGCTATCTCGATGGTTACGGTTCTAGAGGATTGATCATATATAGACGTTCAATAGACGAATTTGTAGCATTTGATAGACATTCGCCAGTTGACTTAGAAGGTTCTTGCTTTCTACCTTTATTCCCGGAAAGTGATAATTTTCTTATCTTGAGAGATACCTGTAATAATGCAACATTTTCCTTGTACGATGGTAGCCCCGTAAGCAATGCAAATATAGGTTTAAGACAATATCAAACGCTGTACGATGGATTAAATAATCTTCGTATCAGAAACTAAGATAAATATATGAGTGAGATTAAAGTAACAATCATAGACAGAGAAGGCAAGTCGCATGAACTTGTTGGCCCAACCGATATGAGTATGAATATCATGGAATTGTGCAAGGCATATGATTTGCCTGTTTTAGGTGAATGCGGTGGTATGGCCATGTGTGCTACTTGTCAATGCTATTTAGAATCGGATGTAGCATTACCTGAACAAAATGATGCCGAGTTGGATATGTTAGATCAAGCTTTTTTCGTAAAACCGAATTCCCGTTTAGGCTGTCAAATCCATCTTGATGATTCGATAGACGGAATTGTACTGAGGCTAGCGCCCGAGGCTAATTAACGGTTGCTATTTAAAAGTAATCCCCCGTCCATCAGAATAGTTGTTCCTGTTATCCAGGTGCTCAAATCACTCAGTAAAAATACTGTAAGGTTAGCAACGTCTTTGGGTTTACCGATCCCCAGAGGATATTGTGAAACAATTTTACCCCATTGTTCTTTTGTGTAGGCATTCCTCGTTTGCTCATATATTTCCGTTTGAACTAACGCTGGAGCGATACAATTTGAACGAACACCCTCTGATGCAAATTCCAATGCAACCGATTTTGAGAATGCTTCTATAGCCGCTTTTGATGCTACGTATAATGCCCCGCCCATATATGGATGTTGAACAGAAATTGAAGACATAAAAATCAGGGAAGCTTTTTTTGCGATTAATTTATGCTGAAATAATTGAGCTGTCAATGTGATTAAAGATTCAGTGTTGACAGTAAACACCTCGTTGAATTGTTTCTCTTTAATGAATTTAATGGGGTAAGGGTAAATTCTGCCTGCACAATGCACCACACCATCTAACTTTTCTAATTTATCAAAAAGAACTTTGACTTGTTTTTCATCTGTTAAATCGCAAGGTAAAATCACCAGGTTTTTATCGCCTACAAAATCATCTAATTTTTGAATTTCTCTACCAGTTGCAAAGACTTTTGCACCCAAAGAAAGGCAATGAGATACTATTTCTTTACCTATTCCTCCAGTGGCACCAGTTATCAGAATTTTCTTATCAGTTAAATCAATCATATTCGAGATGCTTTGTTGAAATAGGTCCAATTTTTAATAAAACATTTGCCCATGACAAGCCTACTCCAAATCCGCTTAATAACAAGGTTAAGTGATTAGTTTCTATCTGTCGCTTGAGTGCCGCAGCAATTGTTAATGGGATTGACGCAGAACTTGTATTTCCGAATTCACCAATAGACATTGGAAACTTATCCTCGGACAATTTCATTTTTTTTCTTACCGAATCATTAATTAATTTATTTGCCTGATGTAATACAAAATAATCTACATTTTCCTTTTCTACATTGGCATATTTTAGACAATCATCTATTGATTTTGCCACTTCTTTTAAAGCAAAATTAAAAACTTTCATGCCGTCAAGTGCTAAATGATTTTTTGATCGTTTCACTCCTTTTTCATATTCCCTTTCCTCGTCTTTGAATTTGTTGTAAGGGTATCGAGAATGTCCATATTCTATTATAATCGCATCTTTACCACTTCCATCAGAATGTAAATCAAAGAACATCCTCTGCGCAAGCTTATCAAATGAAAGCAAGGTTGCTGTACCCGCATCTCCAAAAAGTGGATACGTAGATTTGTCGTTGAATGAAGTTGAAATGGTAGATTTATCGCCCGCTAAAAGTAGACCTTTTTTGAAGCCTGTAGTTATCAAGCTTGAGATTACAGATAACCCATATACATATCCAGAGCATCCTAAATTAATGTCTAGAGCCATGCATGCTGTTGACAATCCTAATTTATGTTGAAGTGTTACGGCAGTAGCAGGAAGAAAATAATCCGGTGATTGGGATACAAAAATTAATACTTCTATTTCATCCTTGTTAATAGTTAAATCTGAAATCAATTGTTCAGCAGCACGAAAGCACAAATCTGAACAAGTGACATCATCGGGAGCAACTCTTCTCTCTTTAATCCCTGTTGTCTTTTCAAATAAGCTTGACTCTACCTCAGAAAAAAGAGCGTACTCAGTGGTTTGAGTTTTTTGAGTTGGAACACATGAGTAGATTGCATCTACCTTAACTTTATCTATTGTTATTTTTGCCACTAGGTTCCTCGTTTCAAAATTACCTGATACAAGTCCTCAACGGTAAAGACATTTTTTAATTCTTCACCTGTTAACAAAACATCGTAATGATTATCCACCAATGCTATCAAAATTAGCGCATGCATGCTGCTCCAACCTTCCATATCACGGATAGAGCTGTCTGATTGTAATTTCCCCTTTTCAAGCTCATCAAATTCATTTTCGATGTGTTCAATTAGTTCTTGAATATTCATAGTCAAAGATATACATTTAATAGTCTATTACTGTGCCCCCCCAAGAATAGCCTACACCAAATCCTGCAATTAGCACCTTGTATCCGCGCTTGAGTTTGCCTTCTAATTCGGCCTGACGCATGGCAATTGGAATAGAACAAGAAACGGTGTTTCCAATTTCCTCAAAGTAAGTATAAAATTTTTCTGAAGGAATTTTACATTTTCTTTGCAGTGATCTGAGAATAAAATCGCTCGCTTGATGAAAGATAAATAAATCGATTTCTTCAAATTCCACATTATTTTTCAGTAAAACTTGTTCCAACAAGGCAGGCACTTTTTGAAGAGAAAATCTAACTATTTCTAGACCATTCATATGCATTCTACCATGGGATAACTTACCAGGTTCGTTTTCGTATGTTTTTAACCACTTTTCATCGATTTGATTTCTCGTCGACCCGTTTTCAACATTGAGATTTTCTGCGCCACTTCCATCCGTGCCAAAAACAAAGCGCCCTATTTTTCCCTGGTGTGAATTTTCAAGAATAACTGCAGCACCAGCATCTCCAAATATTGCTCTCATTTCAAAATCTTCAGAGTGGATAACAGATGAAGGAATGTCTGCAGTAATAAAGAGGGCGCAGGTGGCATCTTCACCTAGTAAAACGGATTTTGCAAGACTCAAACCGTAAACAAAACCTGCACAACCCATAGGCATATCTACACAAGCACAATCTTCCTTCAAGCCCAATTTGTAATGCAGTGTACTCGCGGTAGTTGGAGCCTTATAATCCAAACCTTCTGTACAGAAGATTAATAAATCTATTTTTTCCACAAATTCAGGAAATTCAGTTAGCAACTTTTGTGCAGCAATTAGACCTAAATCCGACCCTATTTGATGTTCATCTCGAATACACCTATTTCGAATACCGGTAATTTTAAAAATCTCATCTTCAGTTTTTCCAAATAAACTACCCAATTGAGCATTGGTCAATTTATTTTGCGGGAAATAGCATGCGATATGTGATATTTGGATATTCAAGTAACCAAAAATAGATCATTTTGAGCATGTAATCAATTTGTTGAAATAAAAAGAATAATTTGTTAAAACTAAATTTTCAGCTTAGGCAACTTTTACATAACTTTATCGTCAATTTACTGAACTAAACTGAATAACATGAAAATTGTTTCCGTCCTAGGAATAGTACTTTTGAGTTTCTCTATTAATGCTCAATTACAGGTATTTCCAAAAACATCTATAAAATCACAAACTTACAAGAAGCAAGAAGGTGGAAAATACTACAGCGAATACATAGTTAAACCTGAAAAACTAAAAACTTTTTTTCACTCCGGTCAAATTCCATCAAGTTTTCCTAAGTACGACAAGTATAAAACGTACGATGAAAATAAGTTGATAGCAAAACAGTGGGCAAAAAGCAACAAAACACTCATAAAGCAAGAATTTTGGTACAAGTTCGAGAAATAATATAACTAATGAAGAAATTTCTCTACTTATACGCTGTTATTTTTCTATTAATCGCAAAACAGCAATCTTTAGCCCAGTGCCTTGGTGCGGACCCTTTTTGTACCGGTACTACTTACACATTCCCGAACAGCACGAATGTAGCTAACCTAGGATCTGTTGATTGTTTAGGATCTACCCCTAACCCGAGTTGGTACTATATGGAGATTGATCAGAGTGGTCCCATGGGTTTTACAATTTCCCAAACAGGAACTTCTGGAGGAGGATTAGACGTTGATTTTGCACTGTGGGGACCGTATAATTCTCTCGCGGCTGGTTGTGGGAACCCTTTTCCAAGCGGCGCTCCTATTGATTGTAGTTATTCCGCCGCGGCTACTGAAAATGTTAATATTGCGAATGCGCAAGTTGGTCAGACCTATATTCTATTAATTACCAATTTTTCCAATCAACCTGGAACAATTACATTTTCTCAAACCAGTGGTTCAGCATCCTCTGACTGCTCTTTTACTTGTGGAGTTAATCTTACCGCAACTCCTAGCGCATGTAGTAATAACACCTATTCATTAAGTGGGAATTTGACTGTTACGGCAGGGCCGGGTATTTCGGTTCCTAATACAGGGACAGTTACAATTACGAATAGTTGTGGAGGAACCCAGACATTTCCAGCACCTTTTACAAATATTCCATATAATTTTACCGGACTAACCGCCAATGGCGCAGGATGTACTGTTACAGCTACTTTTTCAAACTTTCCAACTTGTAATACAGTTCAAAACTACACGGCTCCCGCAAGTTGTGTTACCCCATGTTCTGTTACTTCTGTAACAGCAACACCAACAGCATGTTCTTCAAATCAATACAGTGTTAACGGACAGATTAACTTTACCAATCCACCGAGCACGGGAACTTTAACTGTTACAGGTTCATGTGGCGGCACTCAAACTTTTAATGCCCCTTTCGCATCACCCTTGAATTATTCGTTAGCGAATTTAACTGCAAATGGAGCTGCCTGTTCAGTTACAGCCACTTTTTCCGCAAATACTGCTTGTACCAACACCGCCAACTATTCTGCACCAGCATCGTGTAACTGTGCCATTCAATCGGTTACAGCCACACCAACCGCTTGCTCATCAAATATTTTTTCACTCAATGGTAACGTAACCTTCACCAATGCTCCAACCACGGGTACTTTAACAGTAAGTAGTTCTTGTGGAGGTACACAAACATTTAATGCTCCTTTTACCTCACCACTTCCCTATTCATTAGCTGGACTTCCGGCGAATGGAGCAGGATGTTCCGTTACCGCATCATTTTCTGCTGATGCAGCATGCACATTAACGCAAAACTTTACTGCACCAGCATCTTGCAACTGCAGCATCAATGGTATTACAGCGACCCCGACAGCATGCGCAAGCAATGTTTATGACCTATCTGGTTCAATTACTTTTGCAAATGCACCAACGAGCGGGTCATTAACGATTACAAGTTCTTGTGGGGGGTCTCAAACTTTCAATACTCCATTCAGTTCCCCACAACCTTATTCATTGAACGGATTAACAGCGAATGGTGCAGGTTGCACGGTAACAGCAACTTTTTCTGCTAATGCTGCGTGTACTCAGACACAAAATTACTCCGCTCCGAGCTCGTGTAACTGTTCTATAATCTCAATTTCTTCCACGCCATCTGCTTGTAACAACAATTTATACAATGTCTCGGGTTCCATAAATTTCGTAAATCCTCCAACGACAGGAACTCTGACAGTTTCGTCACCATGCGGAGGGACACAAACCTTTAACCCACCATTTACTTCTCCAGCGTCATATAATTTCACCGGATTAACTGCAAATGGAGCAAATTGTACTGTAACTGCAAGTTTCTCGGCACTTTCGTCTTGTTCGAATAGCGCCAACTACACCGCACCACCTTCCTGTTCTTCTCAGGCCAATTGTGTTGTTGATGCTTTTTGTACGGGAAACACCTATACTTTTCCAGCAGGTGTTAATCAAGCTAATGCTGAAATTACCTATCCAGGAAATGCTTACGATTGCTTATTTACCGCCCCAAATCCTGCTTGGTATTACATGGAAATTGACCAACCAGGCAATTTAGATATTGGGATAACTAATTCTTCAGGCGTTGATATTGATTTTATCCTCTGGGGGCCGTACACAAGTTATGCCAATGCGATGACCTATTGTAACAACTTTGGCACCGCAACTACGGGTTCAAACCTAAATACTGTTGTAGATTGTAGTTTTTCAACGGCTGCCTCAGAAACAGCAAATATTACTAATGCACAAATCGGGCAAGTATATATACTTTTGATAACGAACTTCTCGAATTCTGCTACAAATATTTCTTTCTCGGGTAGTGGAACGGCGACAACAGATTGCTCCATTGTGAGTCCTGTTTGTAATTTCACCGGTTTTACAGGAATTGCGGGATCCTGTAATGGTACCAATAATACTTACTCCATATCGGGATCTATCAGTTATGTTGATGCCCCAACAACGGGAACGCTCACTTTAACCAACTCTTGTGGGGGAACTCAAATTTTTAATGCCCCATTTGGCGCATCTCAGAATTATTCATTTACTGGTTTAAATGCAAACGGATTGAATTGTACAATTAGTGCATCTTTTTCTAGTGATGCCTCTTGTTCTGCAACATTAGATTATACAGCACCGCCGTCTTGTTCATGTCCAGCAGAGGCAGGAACCTACAATACCAATATCTTGGGATATTCCCTCGGGGCAAATATGATATGTTACAATGATACCATTGATATTACCTCTAATAACAATTGGACACCTCCTGCAGAAATTATCGGATCAACAACACCGGGCTCTCCATACTACGATCCAAACGCACCTGTTTATGATCCAGGAATAGCATGGTTAATATACTCTTGTCCTCCAACGGTTGCTCTTACCCCCGCTCAGAGCGCTACTTCAGGATTAGAAATTGCTGATGACCCATGTTTACTAGGAATAGTTGGAAATACTGCCGATATCTCCGACGTTAATAATCTAGCTATCATAAATGCTTTTCCTCCAGGGTCCTTTACCAATAACACCGTTTATTTAGTTCCACTGACTATGTATAGCTTACAAGATGGGATTTACAGTTACGTTGTACTACCAGCGCAGGATTGTTATGAACTTGGAACACCGATAACTGTTCAATATTTACCTCCAGTAGTATTTACACAAACACAAAATTGTGCGAATGGTACAGTAACAGCAACAGTTAATGGCGGAGCAGCTCTTCTTAATGGATCGAGCTTTACCCTTGTGCCTGGAAGCTTAAATCCTACTACGGCACAAGGATTAAATACCACTACGAGTAATGGAGGAACTATTACCATTGGTAATTTACAAAGTGGGCCTTACTCATTCCAAATACAAGATGCAAACGGATGTCCTGTAACTGTTTCTGGCAATTATACTGGTGCGGAAACGGCAGCCATATCCTATCAAGATAATTTGTATTGTACAACAGATAACGATCCTTCACCAACTTTAATAGGTACTCAAGGAGGTTCTTACAGTAGCGGCCCTGGACTCACAATTAATAGCGGTTCCGGATTGATAGACTTATCAACATCAACCCCTGGTGCATACTCTGTAACTTATACCACACCTGGTTCTGTTTGCCCTGCAAGTGATGTTTTCAATCTAACCATTCAAGATGACCCTGTGGTAACAGGTGGTCCCGACTTAACAATTTGTCCAGGAATTCAAATTATTTTAGAAGGTCAAGGAGCACAAAACTACACATGGAACTTAGGGTTAATTAATGGTGTCGGATATTTACCAAATATTGGAGTCAGTCAGTTTTATTTAACTGGTACCTCTAGCGCGGGATGTATTGGATACGACACTGTACAAGTAACAGTTTTAGAATCCTGCGAAATTGAAGATGAATTGGTATTTTGGGTGCCAAATACGTTTACACCAGATAATGATGAATTTAACCAAAATTGGAATGTTGTATTCTACAGTGGATATGACCCTTATGCATTTGAGTTATTCATATACAACCGTTGGGGTGAATTGATTTGGGAAAGTAAAGATGTCAAAGCTGGATGGGATGGAACATACTATAACGGCAGACAATGTCCTGATGGTGTTTACACCTGGAAAATCAGGTTCAAAAGGTTACAAAATGATGAGAAGCAAACTGCCACTGGACATATTAATTTAATTAGGTAGTATCCGTAATAGTTTTGATTTTTTATTTCATCATTTGCTGAAAAACTTTCCTGAACTTATCTACTTTAGGCCGTACTACAGCCTGACAATACATATTTGATGGATTTCGCTCAAAATAGTTCACATGATAATCCTCTGCTACAAAATAACATTTTATCGGTGCTATTTCAGTGACTACAGGATTTCCCCAGACCTTATTGCTATTTAATTTACTCTTGGCTTCTTCTGCTATGACCTTCTGAAATTCGTCGTGATAAAAAATAACAGATCTATATTGTGTTCCAATATCATTCCCTTGTCTATTTAACTGAGTTGGATCATGTAAAAACCAAAATAATTCGAGCAATTTAGCGTAGGAAAGGATTGAATCGTCAAAAGAAATTCGAGCAACCTCCGCATGACCTGTTTGACCTTGACAGACTTGTTCGTATGTGGGATTATCAACTTTACCACCAGCATATCCAGGCTCAACTGATAAAACTCCTTTCAGGTCCTTCAGGCAAGCTTCAATGCACCAAAAACATCCTGCACCTAACGTGGCAATTTTTTTCATCTCGCAAAAATAACTATTTCGGTAAAAACTGTAAAGAAGCGGAATTTACGCAATATCTCTTTCCTGTTGGTTCAGGACCGTCATCAAAAACATGGCCAAGGTGTGCATCACATTTAGCACATCTTATTTCAAGTCGTAAAACTCCTAATTCATAATCTTCTATTTTTTTTACTTTTCCCATTGTTAACACGTTATAAAAACTGGGCCAACCAGAACCGGAATCGTATTTGGTATCACTTGAAAATAATATTTCATCGCATGCAACGCAGGCATAATTTCCTTCCTCATGATGATCCCAATATTTTCCAGTAAAAGGCCTTTCTGTTCCTCCATCTCTTACTACGTAGCAAACATTTTCCGGCAATGCTCTTCCGTTGTATCTATTTTTCGTTGAATCGGAATTCGATACTTTTGATTTTAGTTGTGTCGGCTGTTGACTTTTTTGAGCACAAGATTGAAAGGCTGCAAAAACTAATATTAAGAATAAAATTTTCATATCACTTGAACATTTAATCTCTAAAAAAGTTCCGTAAAAATAATTGTACTTTTGGACATGCAATCATCGCTCGGGGCGAACTTTTGGAGAATTTCGTTTTCAATATTTTTCTTTATCCTAGGATTCAACTTAATTCTGCCTGAAATGAACACCTTCATCTCTCAAATGGGAGGCGAATCCAACAAAGGACTTATTATAACACTTTTTTCAATTAGCGCATTAATTTCAAGACCAATTTCCGGAAAACTATCAGATACCATTGGTAGAAAAAAAGTTATATACTTTGGTATCATTGTATCGATTTTGGTTACCATACTCTATCCTATTTTTCTTAGTGTTTCACTATTTTTAGCTTTGAGATTCTTCCATGGATTGGCTGCAGGATTCACCCCAACAGGGGCAACAGCATTAGTTACAGATATCATACCTGAAAACAAACGAGGTCATGCCATGGGAATATGGGGAACTTTCATTTCAGTTGGTATTGGAATTGGGCAAGGACTCGGTTCTTACTGCTTTCAAATAGGAGGGTTTGAATTTCTCTTTGGTTGTGCAGCTAGCTTCTCTGCCTTAGCGCTCATCCTCACGGTAAATATTCAAGAAACCTTACCTAAGCCAAAATCATTCTCCTTAGGATTACTGAAAATACATAAGAACGATCTGATCGAAAAAAATGTTTTACCTGCTGCTATAGCCATGGTATTGACAGCACCCTGCTCGGGTTTCCTTTTCGTACTCACGCCTGATATATCAGAAAATTTAGGTTTAGAGATGAAAGGATTGTACTTGGGAATATATGCGATTCCTACCGTTTTGGTTAGGTTATTTTATGGCCGACTTTTCGAAAATGTCAGAAGAGAAGCAGCCATGCTTGTGGCCTGTGTATTTCTTCTCGTAAGTATTGTACTATTGATAAATACAGATAGTATTGCAAGTTTTATCACTTCTGCGTTAATATTCGGCCTGGCAACAGGAATTTCAAGTCCAACTTTATTTGCTTGGACAGCAGATTTGTCTCCATCCCACAGAAGAGGCGTTGGAGCTGGAACTGTTTTTATAGCCCTTGAGTTAGGAATAATGATTGGAAGTGCCTCCACCCTATTGTTTTACAATGGCTCATCGTCATCGGTAAATAATTCCCTCTATTTGGGAATTTTTCTGATATTAACGGCTGCAGTGTATTTAATCTGCAGACTTAAATACATTCCTAAGGCTTAGCTTTATCAGCTAAGAAACGACCGATTAAGTAATGCCCCAGGTAAATCATAGGGGTAAGAGAAACAGCAATTAATAACTTCAGTATATAATTTGTTGGGGCCACGATCATAAACTGTTCAAAAGTCAAGGCTCCAGGAAGAACAAATCCAATGTATAAAACAATATAGGAATCGATCAATTGCGACACAACTGTACTTCCTGTGCTACGCATCCATATATATTTATTACCCGTTTTATTTTTAATTTTCGCAAAAACGAATGCATCCAATAACTGAGAACATAAAAAAGCCAAAATACTCCCAATAATTACCATCTGAGCCTGACCGAAAACTGTATTATAAGAGTTATTATCCGCTAAGGTAGAATTTGGGATTTCCACTGCAGGAATTGAAAGTGAAAGACCTACAAGTAGAAAACAATAGCCTATTAGACCAGCGGTAATCCAAGAGATACGCTTCACAGCTGACTGGCCATAAAACTCATTCATAAGATCCGTTAGAAGAAAAACGATTGGCCAAGGTAAAATACCTACTATTGTAGTAAAGGGACCGATTGACCAACCACCCAATGTAAATTCAATAGGAATTTCAATTAATTTATTACTAATTAATTCAGCAGTAATTGCATTCGTTATGAATAGGCCCGAAAGTATTATAAATAACCAAAACTTTTTCGAAGAAATTGTGCTGTATTCCATGCTATTGATGAACAATTACATGATGAAAGAGTTTATTTACCTCCATAATCTAAACGCTTTGTTTTAACATAACGCTGAATATAATAGCGACTATTACGAAAATTATCAATTCTCACCGCACTCCCAGCAGAATGAATAAAACGAATATCGCCATTAGCAACTTCAATTACTAAGGCAACATGACCGACAGATGTGGAGTTTGCATTACTCCCTTTAAAAAACATTAGATCTCCCGGCTGAATTTCCGAGAGCGAAATTGTTTGCCCCAACTCAGCCAGACCATAACTTGTCCTCACCAAGGAAAAACCAAAATTTCCGAATACATAATTTATAAAACCTGAACAATCGAACCCAGAAGGAGTAGTTCCGCCATACCTGTATGGAACCCCTAGAAATGTCTTGGCATAATTTATAAGTGCTTTCGCTTTATCATTTGGAGCTTTTCTAAGGGTACTATCTATGTTTACCGAGGAATTACCTACAATATGCTGTGATATTCCGTAGGACGATAACAACATGAAAAAAGTTATCAAAAAACCATACCTTACTTTAGCTTTTCTCATAGAGGTTGCAAAATTATAACTATTTTCGAGAATAAAATCAACTTTCACCATGCCAATGATTGATTTACAACAACTTAACAAATTATATTACTCCATAGGAGAGGTATCTACCATGTTTTCTGTAAATGCCTCGTTAATAAGGTTTTGGGAGAAAGAATTTGGCTTTGAGGTGGCAAAAAAAACCAAGAAAGGGAACAGACTTTTTACGTTAAAAGACATTGAAAAAATTAACAAGATTTATCAATTAGTAAAACTAGATGGCTTTACCATCGAAGGAGCTAAAAAGAAACTGAGAAGTCGTATTAAAGTCGAAGAGTCTCCTATTTCCGACGACAACAAAAACATAATTAATTTTTTAGAAGGCCTTAAAAATGGTCTTTTATCGATGAAAACTATTTAAACATTCTTTATAATCAGTGGTTAATTAATCATGAAACAATTTGAGGTTCCATCTTTTTACCGTTCTTCTATCATTAGTAAGGTAAAAGCAAAACGTAAATTAGAAGATCCGAGAAAAAAAGACTTCAGTCCTTCAGAGCTGACGATTGGTGATATAACATTTATTATCCCAAGACATTTTGGATTTTGTTATGGTGTAGAAAATGCCATTGAAAAAAGTTACAAAGCCATAGCTGAGAACCCTCACAAACGTATTTATCTTTTGAGTCAGATGATTCATAATCCAGACGTGAATGAGGATTTACAATCCCATGGTTTACAGTTCCTGCAAGACACTAGTGGCAATCAACTTATTCCTTTTGACAGTTTAACGTCTGACGATATTGTGATTATCCCTGCCTTTGGAACAACACTAGAAATTGAAGAGTTATTGCGGAAAAGCGGTGTGAGTATCGATACCTATAATACGACTTGCCCTTTTGTTGAGAAAGTTTGGAATAGATCTGAAAAATTGGGTGAACTAGGGCATACACTCGTCATCCACGGCAAACACGAACATGAGGAGACTAGAGCTACCTTTTCCCGAAGTAAAAAAAATGCCCCGAGTATTGTTCTACGAAATATAGAGGAAACTAAAATCCTTGCGGACGCTATCGAAGGAAATATGTCAGAGGAAAAGTTTTGGTCACTCTTCAAAAATACAACGTCTGAAGGTTTCAAATTTCCTGAAGATTTACAGAAAATTGGTGTCGTTAATCAAACCACCATGTTAGCTTCTGACACACAAGAAATAACGGATTTCTTACGCGGTGTTATGATAAAAAAATTTGGCGAACATACCCTAAAAGATCACATGGCAGATACGAGAGATACTTTATGTTATGCCACAAATGATAACCAAAGTGCTACCTACGGCTTATTGGAAACTACAGCTGACTTAGCTATTGTAGTTGGCGGTTATAACAGCTCCAATACGAGTCATTTGGTAGAATTATTGGAAAAGAAATTTACCACGTTTTTTATCAATGGTTCATCCGAGATTCTGTCAAAAAATGAAATTCGTTTTTTTGATGTTCACGAGCAAACAAATAAACTTTCGACAAATTTTCTTCCAAGTAAGAAACAATTAAAAATAATTATTACATCCGGTGCTTCATGCCCCGACGTTGTTGTAGATAAAGTAATACAGACGATTGTAAGTTGTCACCATCCAGATGATAATTTAACTAACCTATTAGAAGAAATACAGGAATGAAAATCTATACAAAAAAAGGTGATACAGGGACGACAGGACTAATTGGTGGAACAAGAGTTGCGAAACATTCATTAAGAATTGATGCTTATGGCACCGTTGATGAATTAAACTCTTATATTGGTGTTGTCAGGGATTACCCGATAGCTGACATGTATAAAACACAATTGATTGAAATACAAGACAGACTATTCACTATTGGTTCCTCATTAGCCTCTGATCCATCTAAATCAAAAATGAAGATTCCTGACTTAAGCGCCTCAGATATAGAACAATTAGAAAAATGGATGGATGAAATGGATGAGATATTGCCTCCAATGAAATTTTTTGTGTTGCCGGGAGGACACCATGCTGTTTCCTTCACTCACGTTGCCCGTTGCGTGTGTAGGAGGGCTGAAAGAATTATATTTGAACTTAAGGAAAAAGAATTTGTCGCTGAACAAGTATTAATATACATGAATAGATTGAGTGATTATTTATTTGTTCTGTCCCGAAAGTTCAGTTTTGACTTTAATGCTACTGAGCAACCGTGGCATCCACGCATGTAATTCACACATTGTTGAAAAAAAAAAGCGTGAAAGTATCGTTATCGTTTGCTTTTGAAAAAAATAACTATACTTTTGCCGAAAATAACATCACTTAAAATACGTTATTATGTATTGGACATTAGAACTTGCCTCCTACCTTGAAGATGCGCCTTGGCCTGCAACGAAAGAAGAATTAATCGATTTCGCCATTCGTACAGGAGCTCCATTGGAAGTTGTGGAGAATTTACAAGATCTCGAAGACGAAGGTGATATGTATGAAAATATTGAGGAAATATGGCCGGACTATCCGTCGCGTGAAGATTTTCTTTTCAATGAAGATGAATACTAGCAAATCCCGCAGTGCGGGATTTTTTGTTTCATGAATTATCTTGGTCATTTATATTTCTCCAACGGAGATTTGGATTTAATGATATGTAATTTATACGGAGACCACGTAAAAGGGACAAAATTTCAGCACTATCCAGAAAAAATCCAACAAGGAATTATTTTGCATCGCTCTATAGACAGTGTAATAGATAATCATTACGCCGTTTTAGAACTCAAGAAATTACTTTATCCTGAATTACCTAAAGTAACAGGAATCGCTATCGATTTATACTTTGACCATCTATTGGCTAAACACTGGCGTGAATTTCATCCTCAAGACCTCTCTTGTTTTTTAGCGCTATTTTTTAATTACTCCTCCATTTTAGAGAATGAAATGAAAGATGATTTTAGGTCTTTTCTGTATAATTTAAGGACTTTACGTTGGATTGAGCATTACCACACGGCTGAGGGACTAGAAAAACTTTGCCAAGGAGTTTCAAAGAAAATATCTTTTGATAACTCTCTAAATATAGCGCCAGCAATATTTAAAAAACATACATCAGCAATTAATAAGGCCTTCCATATTTTTATGATTGATGCAAGATCATATTTTAACGTATCAAATTGATATGTCCCGAAATAATTTTATATTTATCTAAGTCAGGATTTTTGTAAATTATTTTCCAAATGTAAGTTCCGACTGGAGACAATTTACCAAGGAAATATCCATCCCATCCTTTATCAGCAGTGAAGGACTGGTAAATAAGTTCTCCCCATCTATCGTAAATGTCCATTTGAAAATTGGCGGGATCAAAACCATTGGTAAATACTGGAGTAAAAATATTATTGTGTTCATCGCCATCTGGGGTAAACGTATTGGGAACATAAAAGATCTCGTCTCCCGTCACCTGAATATACAACACGGTAGAATCAGCGCAACCAAATTGGTTTTCAACCAATAAAAAAACTTGATAGGACCCTTCTGCATATGGATAAATATACTCGTAATTAGATGGCACTATTTTGAGCAAATAGATGGCTTTATTGGAGAAGAACAAAAAACTCCTCCAATTTTATTCCCGGAGGCATTGGTTAAAATTAATTCATTAGGAGTATTACCTGGATCTCCAGGTGTATCGCCAACATACGCATTTCCATTTAAATTCCAGCCGCTCAAATTCAAGTTAGGACTTCCGTTGAGTTGAGCAAAAACAAATGTTTGCGCTTTGAAGCTATTTTGTATTGATAGAATACAAATAAAAAGCATTAAATACATTAGTTTAATCATGCTCCAAAGACCTATTTAACAATATATAGTTGCTAAATTTAACTAAAATTATTGCATTTGAATCCAACTTAGTGTATTTTTGACACATACATTTTAAAATGAATAAAAAAAACAAACAGATTCAAGAGTTTAATTCCTTTAATATCGTTGTATTCGGTGGTGACGGGGATTTAGCCTTAAGAAAAATATATCCAGCTCTTTTTCATCGCCATCAAGACGGACAATTTTCCAAAGACTTCAATATAATTGCCATAACGAGAAAAACCCCAAACAAAGAGGCATTTACTTCCCAGCTAGTAACATTTTTGAAGGCCACAGAGGGCGATAAAATGAAACTAGACGAAATTGAAATGTTCGCCAAAAATATCGAGATCATTCAAGTAGAAAACCAAGATCCTCCAAGCTTTAAAGAATTAGGAAATAAACTTAATGAACATCCGGATTATCAACATATATATTATTTTTCCACCCCGTCTTCTGCTTTCGGTCCCATTTCAAGGGCTTTAAAATCGGTAGGACTCGTGAATGAAAAAAGCAAGGTAGTTATTGAGAAGCCTCTTGGTTACAGTTTAGCCTCATCGAATGCTATCAATGAAGAAATATCAGAAGCCTTTGAGGAGCACCAGATTTATAGAATTGACCACTACTTGGGTAAAGAAACAGTTCAAAACTTGATGGTCTTACGCTTCGCAAATAATTTATTTGAGAGAGCATGGGACTCAGAGCACATCGATAATATACAAATTACCGTTGCAGAAAGTCTTGGTGTGGAAAAAAGAGCTGCTTACTACGATAATAGTGGTGCACTCTTGGATATGGTGCAAAATCATTTACTCCAATTATTATGTCTAGTAGCAATGGAACCCCCATCTCTCCTTGAATCTGATGAGGTACGGAACGAGAAACTCAAAGTATTAAGGGCTCTTCGCCCAATTACCAAAAAAACAGTTCAGACCGAAACTGTTAAAGGACAATATACTAGAGGTACCATTAAGGGTGAACAAGTAAACTCGTACTTAGAGGATATTGAAAAATATCAATCCAAAACAGAAACATTTGTTGCTGTGAAAGCCTATGTAGATAACTGGAGATGGAAAAACGTTCCCTTTTATTTAAGGTCAGGAAAGCGCATGATCAAGCGGTATTCTGAAATTGTTATTAACTTCAAAGAAGTAAGACATAATATTTTCCCTTCAAAAGAAAAACTAAATAACAACAAATTGATTATTCGCTTACAGCCCGAAGAACGCATAGAACTCATTCAAATGACAAAGGTTCCCGGTCCCGGTGGATATCGATACAAACCAATTGCCCTCAAATTAGACTATAGCGATTCATTTAAAGATAGATTTCCAGAGGCATATGAACGATTAATCATTGATGTTATACGTGGAAATCAAACTCTATTTATGCGTCAGGATGAATTGCAAGCGGCTTGGACATGGATAGAATCCATCACAGACAGCTGGAAATCAACGAATCAATCAAATATTCTTTATGAGGCGGGTTCTTGGGGGCCCGGTGATTTAATACTCGATGAAGACAGTAGCTGGATTACAAAAACTTGGAAGGAACAATGATTAGAGAATTTCACGATAATGAATCCTATTTAGACTCTCTTACAGAAGATTTTGTGAGTACTATTAAATCTGCAATTAAAAAAAAAGGCCAGGCAAAAGTTCTTTTATCGGGAGGTTCTAGTCCAATTGAATTGTACGAAAAATGGTCAGAACTAGACATTGACTGGAAAAATATTACTTTAGGCCTTGTGGATGAGAGATTTGTCGACCCATCGGAGGAGCATTCAAATGAAAAATTAATAAAACAGCATCTCTTAAAAAGTAAGGCAGTGGATGCCCAACTTAAAGGAATGGTGACCGACACCAAGGATATTATCTCAAATTGGGATGAATTAGAAAAGACGTACAGTGATTTTTTAGTTGCTGATTATATACTTTTAGGTATGGGCGATGATGGCCATACTGCATCCATTTTTCCCGATGACTTAAATTCCGACTTAACATATGAAACCGCGTCAATGACTGCCATAACCAATGCGCCAAAATTCCCAAATAAACGACTGACTTGCACTCCAAAATTGATTAGTTCTTCATCGCATGTAGTTTTGATGATTGCGGGTGATAAAAAAAGAGAGGTTTTCCAAAATGCGAAAGATAATGACTTACCAATTTCACAGATGATTCAATACATTCACCAAATATTCATGTTATTATGAATTCAAGAATAATTGAGGTAACAAATAGGATAATTCAACGAAGCAAAGAATCGCGTCTTGCCTATTTAAAACAAATTGAACATGCTTTTGCTATTGAGGTTTCAAGGACGAAAATGCATTGCGGAAATCTCGCACACGCTTTTGCGGGTTCCGAGCAAAACGACAAGGATAAACTAGCCAAAGATTCAGCCAAAAATATAGGTATAATTACAGCTTATAATGATATGCTGTCTGCACACAAGGTATATGAAAACTACCCAGAACAGCTAAGAGTATTTGCTCGGGAATTTGGCGCTGTAGCGCAAGTTGCGGGTGCAGTTCCTGCTATGTGTGATGGTGTAACTCAGGGTCAACCGGGTATGGAATTATCGCTATTCAGCAGAGATGTTATTGCTATGTCGACAGCAATTGGATTGTCTCATAGTATGTTTGATGGTGTTCTCTGTCTTGGAATTTGTGATAAAATAGTACCTGGATTATTAATCGGTGCCCTTCGCTTTGGACATTTACCAACTGTCTTTGTACCAGGTGGTCCTATGCCAAGCGGAATCAGTAATGAAGAGAAAGCAAAAATTCGACAAGAATTTGCACAAGGAAAAATTAGTAGAGAGGAATTATTAAAAGGAGAATCTGACTCTTACCATTCACCGGGAACCTGTACTTTTTATGGAACTGCGAATAGCAATCAAATGCTCATGGAAATCATGGGCATGCATTTGCCGGGGTCTAGTTTTGTGAATCCTGAAACATCTCTTCGAGATGCATTAAACAGGGAGGCGGTGAAAACTGTTGAAGAAAATGCACACTTAGGATTAGAACGATCGATTGGTAATATTCTTAACGAAAAAACTATTGTCAACGGTATCATCGGATTATTAGCAACGGGAGGCTCAACAAACCATACAATCCATCTGATTGCAATTGCGCGTGCCGCAGGTATTATTATCAATTGGGACGATATGTCTGATTTATCGGATGTAATTCCACTTTTAACTAGAATGTATCCAAATGGAGCTGCAGATGTGAATCACTTCCATGCAAGTGGCGGAATGGGATTTGTTATTCACACCTTATTAGTAAGTGGCCTTCTTCACGAAGACGTAATGACTATTAAAGGAAAAGGCCTGTCGCAATATACGCAAGAACCATTCTTAGAAAATGGAAATATCGTATGGCGCGAAGGTGCTAAACAAAGTCTTAATACTTCTATTATTCGCTCTTCAGAGGATCCATTTTCCAAAAACGGAGGTATTAAATTATTGAAAGGTAATATAGGGAGATCCGTCATAAAAACAGCGGCAGTTTCTGATGAATGCCTTATTATTGAAGCTCCTGCAATAGTATTTAATGAACAAGAAGATTTAATTATTGCTTTCAAAAATGGGGAATTGGATAAAGATTTTATTGCCGTATTACCTTTTCAAGGTCCAAAACAAAACGGCATGCCTGAATTACATCAATTAACACCTAGCCTAACAGTTCTTCAGAAAAAAGGGTTTAAAGTAGCCCTTATCACAGATGGAAGAATGTCGGGAGCCTCAGGAAAAGTACCTTCAGCAATTCACCTCACTCCAGAAGCATACGATGGCGGTCCAATAGCTAAAATTCAAACAGGTGATATGTTGCGCTTGAATGCTACAACAGGAGAATTAAACTGTTTAACTAATGACTTTCTTACAAGAACTGCTAGAATAAAAGATAATGACGCCAATCAATACGGCAGAGAGTTATTTGGAAATGCGAGAAAAATAGTTTCCTCTAGTGAAGAGGGGGCCAGCTTCATTTTTTAGGAGCTGTCAGTAAAGAAACAACTACAGAAAGCAAAAGAACACCTACTACAATAAGCAGGGAAATAGTCGAATTTATATGTAGCACAGGAGCAAAAACCATTTTGCAACCGATAAAGGTTAAAATAACGGCTAAACCATATTTCAATTTTGAAAACTTGTCAATTGAATTTGATAGCAAAAAATACATAGATCTTAAACCCAAAATGGCAAATATATTTGACATATAAAGAATAAATGGATCATCAGGAGCTATGGCAAAAATGGCAGGGATTGAATCAATAGCAAAAATCAAATCGGTAGATTCCACTACTGCTAAGACCAATAATAAACGAGTACCAAAACGATATTTCTTGTATTTTACAATAAACTTGTCGCCATAGTATTGGTTTGAAACCGGGATGAACTTTCTGACAAGCCGAGCTCCAAACGATTTACCAAAATCTTTATCTGAATGCTCATCTTTGGGTAACGCTGATTTTATTCCTGCCCAAATAAGGAAAAATCCAAAAACTGTAAGTACTAAATTTACTTCTAGTGACTTACCCCAAATGATAAATTCCGGAAGATAGGTCATACGGATAAGCTCCACACCGGAAAAGATAAAGAGCGCTCGGAACACAATCGCACCGATAATACCCCAAAACAATACCTTGTGTTGTAATTCATCCTTCAACTTGAAATAATTGAATACCAAAATGAAAACAAACAAATTATCAATAGACAAGGCCTCTTCTATCCAATAGGCAGATTGAAACTGGGCGAATTTCTCAAATCCTTCTTGCACATATATAAATCCACTAAATGACATGGCCAAAGAAATCCAAACAATTGTCCAGGATAAGGCCTCTTTATTAGAAATGGCATGTGATTTTTTATTAAACACACCTAAATCCAAAAAGAGCATCAGAAAGATGACTACTACGAAAACGGTAATTAATAATGGATGATCAAATCCTGACATAAAGGTTATTATCTATTGTTTAATAAAAAGGAAACTGCGTTTGCCGCGTTGACGAAAGAACCTGATATACACACTTGGCTCATTGTACCTTTTGCTTCATTTTTCTTTTTTCCAGGAATAGCAATTGACTTAGCGTATGGCTCAGCTGTTTTCATTATGACTGAAGCTACTTCTTCTGCGCTTAATTCCGGGAAATACCCACGAATTAACGCAGCGACACCCGCAGTAGCAGGACAAGCCATACTAGTTCCTGAGGCATCCTCATATTTTCCATCTGGAACAGTGGAGTAAATGTCTACACCGGGTGCGAAAACATCTACCGTAGTGGAACCATAATTGGAAAAATCTGCCAATAATTTTGCCCCTGACTTTGAACTGCTCGCTCCAATTTCTAACCAATTTTTTGCTTTTGTACCATTGCTTAATAATCGAGTAGGGTATGAATCTTCAATGTCTTTATTTTTTGCATCATTTCCTGCTGCATGCACAAACAACACATCTTTAGAGGCAGCATAGAGAATAGCCTCATCTACCACGCTCTTATTGGGTGTATAGTATTTACCAAAAGACATATTAACTACTTTGGCACCGTTGTCTGCGGCATAACGTATCGCATTTGCAATGTCTTTATCGCGTTCATCGCCATTTGGCACAGCTCTCAGAACCATAATTTTGGCATTCGAGGCTATTCCATCGATTCCGATGCCATTTCCACGCTTTGCAGCAATAATTCCAGAAACGTGCGTTCCGTGCATAGCATCTGGACCTTCGTATCTGTTACAACCATAAAATTGCTCGTTCATATCGTAAGGATTATCACCTACTACTGCGCGTCTGACTGAATCCGCATCTATAGAATTCATTCTAATTTGCCCCGATAGGCTTTTTACCGCACCAGTTATTTGCTTATCCAATTCACCCGCAGGGTATACAAGTAATATTGTCCCTACCCTTTTTTTAATCTTTTTCTCAGTGTCGTCTTTAGGAATGTAAGCTTTATTGGTTTTTCTCGTAAAGACACCACTGTGTGCCTCTTTTACATTTTCCATATACTCTGAAAGCACACTTAATTGCGCATATTGCTGTTCTGTTTTTACTTTTTCTTTTTCAAAATCTTGTTTCAATTTTAAATAATCATCATAACGTTGCTTTTCTTCCTTTTTGATATCCTCTTCCTTCAGTTCTCCAAAATAACGCTTTTCAATACGAAACATACGGGCAAGCTCAAGGGCTTCCGCATCAATATCACCACCAGGACCGCCTAAAAAGGACCAACCATGTACATCATCTATGTAACCATTTTTATCGTCATCAATTCCGTTATCCGGAATCTCTCCAGGATTTGTCCATATTACATCCTTTAAGTCTGGATGGTCTGTTTCTACCCCGCTATCAATTACAGCAACGATGACTTCTTTTGAACTTTTTCCTTCCAACAATTTGTATGCCCTTTCGGCACCCACACCATAAATTTTCGACTCTTTCGGATCATTCAAATACCAATTTAATGGAGCATTGGGTTTACCTTGAGAGAATGCTAAACTTACACATGCTAAATTGGCGATAAATAAAACTTTTGTTTTCATAGACAATAAAATTGAAGCACGAATTTAGTCATTTATGACTGAAGTAGGTTCATTGAAATGGGAATAACTTTTTTTCTAGGATGTCTAACAAAAAGCTATTTTTGCTGTCGAAACAACATTATTGAATTATAATTATGGAAAAAATAGAATGCCTAATCATCGGGTCAGGCCCAGCAGGATATACAGCGGCAATATATGCAGCTCGTGCAGATATGAAGCCTGTTCTTTATCAAGGGATGCAACCGGGTGGTCAATTGACTACGACGAATGAGGTAGAAAATTTCCCAGGGTATCCAGATGGTATCACCGGCCCTGCGATGATGGTTGAATTAGAAGCGCAAGCAAAGCGTTTCGATTCAGACATACGATTTGGATTTATCAATAAAGTGGACTTTTCTGGTGATCTCCATAAATGTTGGACCGAAGATGGGCATGAAATTCATGCAGAAACTGTGATTATATCCACAGGAGCGAGTGCCAAATACCTAGGATTGGAGAGTGAGCAAAAATACCTTTCTAACGGAGGTGGAGTTTCGGCTTGTGCAGTATGCGACGGGTTTTTCTACCGAGGACAAGAAGTCGTCATTGTAGGAGCAGGAGATTCAGCTTGCGAAGAAGCACACTATTTGTCTAAACTCTGTGCAAAGGTAACTATGCTGGTTCGAAAAGAAGAATTCCGAGCTTCGAAAATAATGTCGGATCGTGTGAAGAAAGTACATAATATTGAAATTCTATTCAGTACAGAAACCTTGGAAGTTTTGGGTGATGGGGATGTCGTTACTGGTGTTAGAGCGATCAATACTGCCACAAAAGAAGAAAAAACAATTCCATGTACTGGGTTTTTCGTGGCCATTGGGCACCAACCCAATACCGATATTTTTAAAGACTACCTCCATTTGGACGAAACAGGTTATATAAAATATGAAGAACCAGGGACAAGTAAAACAAATGTGCCGGGAGTCTTTGTGGCGGGTGATGCAGCCGACAAAACCTATAGACAGGCTATTACAGCAGCAGGGACAGGTTGTATGGCCGCATTAGATGCAGAGCGCTATTTAGCTGCAAAGCATTAAGAAATAATATTCCTTACCTTTACAGTCGGGTGTTGTGCCCGACTTTTTTTTTGCCATGAAGGTTTACCACATACCCAAGAAAGAAACAAACGCATTTGATTATCAACAACTCTTGCTTTCCGAGGAACAAGACAAACTTTCCTCGTATTTGGGATTTCTCAATGACCTTTCTCAGTTTCAAAAACAAATCGACCTAAAAAAAGTACAATACCCTTCCAAAATACGCCAAGAACTTGCTGAAGTGCTCGAAACAAATTACAAAGAGAGGAAATTGCCGAAAGCGAAGGCTGGCATAGAATTACTCAAAAAACCAACAACATTTACTGTAACCACAGGTCATCAATTATGCATTTTCACTGGACCAAGTTACTTCGTGTACAAAATTCTGCACACCATAAAATTGGCAAGAAAACTGAAGGAAACTTACCCAACTTATGACTTTATTCCGGTGTATTGGATGGCTTCTGAGGACCACGATGTGGAAGAAATCCGCTCCCTTCATCTTTTTAACAACAGCATTCAGTGGGAAGAAGAGTTAAGCGGAGCTGTAGGTGAGTTAAAATTGAATGGATTAGCACAAGCCATCACTAAACTTCAAGCGTTGTTTAGAGATGAAATCGTTGATGAACTCAAAGAAGTCTCAAGCCTTAAGAATCAAGCAACATATGGTTCTTATGTATTTGATTTTGTTACTCAACTTTTTCGAGATTTTGAGTTAGTGGTGTTAGACCCTCAACAAGAGGATTTGAAAAAACATTTCATCCCAATAGCAGAAAAGGAGTTAGCTACACAATTTTCTTTTCAAGCAGTGACTGAAACAAATCAGGCCATGGAAAAAGAAGGATTTCATCGACAAATTAATCCACGTGAAGTGAATTTATTTCATTTGTCAGACGGAAAACGTCGCCGTATAATTCCTGTAAAGAATGGCTTTACAATAGGGGATTCTTTTTATACACTAAGTGAACTTATTTCGTCTTTTCAATCCTCCCCTACTACCTGTTCGCCAAATGTTGTGTTGCGACCTGTATATCAGGAAAAAATTCTACCAAACCTGGCATATGTTGGCGGGGCAGGAGAATTGAGTTACTGGCTGCAATTAAAAACTGTTTTCGAAAGGAGTCAAGTTACCTTCCCCATTCTACAGATGCGCAAGAGTTTTCAAGTGATTGATGAGAAATCACTGAATCGGTGGTTGGATCTTGGCTTTTCTGTGACTGATTTATTCAAATCAAAAACTGAGTTAGTCAATTCATATACTGAACTGAAAATGAAAGAAGAAATTTCCTTCCATTCTGCGCTTGAAGCATACAAAAACCTAGAGAAAGAGTTATATTCTGTCGGAAAAACTGGTGGAAATGACATAGAAAAGTGGATAGGAGCGGAACTAACTAAAATGGAAAAACAAATCCTTCAAATAGAACAAAAATTAAAAAAAACAATAAAACAAAAGCACGAAGAACAAATTGGATGGATTGAAAAACAGAAAGAGCGACTATTCCCAGGAGGAAATCTTCAAGAACGACATGTGAATTTTTTCCATTTCTGTGCGGATGGTAAAATCAACGATCGCTTGCACTTATTTCTTAATCAACTAGATCCATTTGACGCATCGCTTGTTCTTTTAGTAATTTAACATACCTTTGTGTCATAAATACACTCTGTTATGAATCAAAACGGAATTCGTGCCATTTTCGAAAAAAACCAAGTAATCCCCGTGGTTACTTTCAACTCAGAGGAAGAGATAGACCAAACGGCAGCTAAATTAACGGCATTAGGTATTCATTGTATGGAAATTACCCTTCGTACAAGTTATGCAATGGATGCGCTTGTGTATAGCAAAAAAACATATGGCGATACCTTTCAAATTGGAGTAGGAACAATTACAACAAGAAAACAAATCGAACAGGTAAGAGATTTGGGAATAGATTTTATGGTAAGTCCGGGTATCTGCAAAGAACTTGCTCCTTACCTTGAACAAAGTTTAATACCATTTATTCCGGGTGTTGCAACACCTTCTGAAATCATTCAGGGTTTACAATTCGGTTGGGATACGTTTAAATTTTTTCCTGCAAACCTATACGGAGGCATCCCTGCATTGAAGACTTTTGGTCAAGTATTTCCGGACGTTAAATTTTGTCCTACTGGGGGAATAAAAGAAAATGATTACAAAGAGTATTTGGCGTTGGATAACATTCTCGCTGTTGGTGGTTCTTGGATGACCTAAAATTTATATGCTACAAATACCTAAAATACTCAGCAGCTTTTAGCATCCTACTTCCATACCAAGAGCACATTTCACCGTCAATTAATTGAACTTTTGATGTTGGAAACCGCGACTGAAATATTTGAATATGCGATTCTTTAAACGGAAAGGGTTCCGTGCTTAGCCAAACGATATCCGCTTCTTCCCCACTCCATTCTGGATAACGATCTCCACAACATGCGTTAATAAATCCTATCTTTTCTAAGACCGAAGAAATATATGTCCCTTTACCCACAACATACATTGGATCATTCCAAATAAGGTATAAAAATGTTCTGTTTCTACCTACGTTCAGATTGTCAAAAGACTTTCCAATAGCATATATTAATTCAGTTGCTTCTTTCTCTTTATTTGTGAGTATGCCAATCAATCGCATCATGTCAATTCCTTCATCAAAGGTATTACATTCACTCATCCAAACGGGAAATTCAGATTCTAATAAGGTAATTTGCTCTTTGACATTCTCTTCTTTATTGCCAATAATGAGATCAGGCTGAAGTGCACGAATGCCATCTAAGTTTAGGTTTTTAGTTCCACCTATCCTCTTTTTTTTGGTGACAATTTCGGAAGGGTGAATGCAAAATTTTGTAACACCCACTAACTGATCAGCTAAACCAATAGCTATGAGAAATTCCGTTATTGACGGCACCAACGATACAATACGATTTGGCAATTTCGGAATAGTCACTGCCCTATCCATTTGATCGCGCACTGTCATGTTAAGACATTGCTGAAATCACATCGTAGCGTGACACGATATGAAATTTACCTTCCCCTAAATCAACCAATACTGCAGGGGTGCTTTTATTGATAAGTTTACATAAGTGGTCGACTGATGTACTTGATGGTACTACTGGGAAAGCTGGTTTCATCACAGAAGAAATAGCCGCATCACGCAATTCAGGATGATCCACTAATAATTCATACACGTGACTGTCATCTACCGAACCAACAAATTTACCGTCTTTCATCACAGGTATTTGTGATATACCAAAGTTTCTCATTTTGGCGATTGCATGTGATACTAATTCCTCAGCATACAAAGAAATCAACGGTTTATCTGCGTGTTTCGCCACTAGATCGCCAGCAGTCAATATCTCCTCCTCCAAAAATCCACGTTCTCTCATCCAATCGTCGTTGAATATTTTACCTACATACCGACTTCCGTGATCATGAAACAACACCACAACTATATCATTTTCTGTCAATTGATCTGCAAGTTGAAGAACACCTTTTAAGGCCGCTCCCGCAGAGTTACCCACGAATATTCCTTCTTCACGTGCCAATCTTCGGGTATAAACAGCTGCATCTTTATCAGTCACCTTTTCGAATAAATCAATGGTATCAAAATCAACATTAGCAGGGAGGATATCCTCTCCAATACCTTCAGTGATATATGGATAAATCTCGTTTTCGTCAAAGATTCCTGTTTCCTTATATTTTTTAAAAACTGAACCATACGTATCAATGCCCCAAATCTTAATATTTGGATTTTGCTCCTTGAGGTACTTACCTACGCCCGAAATAGTACCACCCGTTCCAACTCCAACTACGAAATGGGTAACTTTTCCATCCGTTTGTTCCCAAATTTCTGGTCCAGTTTGCTCATAATGAGCTGTTCTATTCGATAAATTATCGTATTGATTGACGTACCAAGAATTGGGAATTTCTGTTGCCAACCTTCTAGAAACTGAATAATACGAGCGAGGATCAGTTGGTTCAACCGCCGTTGGACAAACTATGACCTCAGAACCTACAGCCCTAAGAATATCCATCTTTTCTTTTGACTGCTTATCATTCAATACGCAAATCAATTTATACCCTTTGATTATACATGCTAATGCAAGACCCATTCCTGTATTTCCTGAAGTGCCTTCAATAACTGTTCCTCCCGGTTTAATTAATCCAGCTTTTTCGGCATCTTCAATCATTTTAACTGCCATGCGATCTTTTACTGAATTTCCCGGATTAGTAGTTTCAACCTTGGCATACACTTGTGCTTTAACACCGATTGTCAACCTATTTAATTTTACCAAAGGAGTGTTCCCAATTGTTTCGAGTATGTTGTTATATACTTTCATTGCGTATTTTTGACAAAGTTAAACAAAGCGCCGAAAGCGCTATTTGAATATTGTGAAATGTTAAGAAATAAACCCTTGTTTTTATTTTTTTGCTGTATGTTCTTTTATACTCAGCTGAACGCTCAATTCGATTATAATGGTATGCAAGAATTACACGTTCAACGAAATCAAAAGTTAGATCCATTTCTTACTCATGTTACTAACAGCGTGACTCCCGTAATGTTTGCCGCGCCGATTGGCAGTTTTTCATTTTGGATTTTTACAAAAGAGAAAAAATACCTCAAAAATACGCTCATGCAACTTGAGGCTATTGCGATTAACGGAATACTAACCATTGCCATGAAAGAAACATTTCGGAGAGCTCGACCCTTTGAAACATATTCTGAATTTGAGAACCTAGTTCCGGCAGGATCGTTCTCTTTTCCTTCAGGTCATACCTCATCAGCATTCAATACCGCAACAGCGATTACTCTTTCTTGTCCAAAATGGTATTTGGCAGTACCGTCTTACACATGGGCGGCTCTTGCTGGTTATTCTCGTATACACTTAGGGGTTCATTACCCTAGCGATGTAATAGTTGGCGCACTGGTTGGATCAGCAACTGCCGTAGGGGCATATTACCTCAATAATTGGCTTTTCAGTATAAAATCAGCCAAACAATCGAAAGCCCAAAAACTTTGAACATGTGTAAATTTTTCTTCAGCTATTTAGTGGTATTCATGTCAATAATGAGCGTGATTGCTCAACAACAAAATGCCATATGCCCTATTTTGCCAAACCCAGTAACCTATGTTAAATCAAATCCGGGCTCACAATCAGGGACCTTATCAGTAAATGACACCTTGTTTTTCAGCGCGAAAGAACTTACACCAAATGTAAAATCACAATTGGTATATTTCGGGGGACTCCTACAAGGCTTGACTCTAATAGAATCTGAGAGAAATGCGTCAATAACGTTCAAAAAACAGGTAAATGTTATTCCAGATTCATACTCGATAACTATTGCTGATAAAATCACTATTCAATATGCTAATGACGCTGCATGCTTCTATGCTATACAAAGTCTTATGCAGCTAATACATATAAATAATGGGGAGAAAACACTGAATAAAGGATTTGTAGCAGACTACCCTAATTACAAATGGAGGGGATTACATTTGGATGTTTCACGGCATTTTTTTACTAAAGAAGAAGTGAAGCGCTTTTTGGATTTAATGGCTATTTACAAGTTCAATGTATTCCATTGGCACCTCACGGACGATCAAGGCTGGCGAATCGAAAGCAAGCGTTACCCTAAATTGACGGAAATTGGTGCTTGGCGCGACAGCACTGTAAAAGATCATTACTCAACAAAACCGAGAACTTACGATATAACAAAATATGGAGGATTTTACACGCAAGAAGATGTCAAAGAAATTGTTCATTATGCAGCAGATCGATTCATAACAGTAGTTCCAGAAATAGAAATGCCTGGTCACGCGCGAGCTGCATTGGCTGCATACCCTAATTTTTCTTGCACGGGAAATGCTTTGCCTGTAGAAAATCTATGGGGAGTATTTGACGATATTTTCTGTGCGAAAAAAGAAACCTTAGACTTTTTAAAGGACTTATTAGATGAGTTCATCCCGCTTTTTCCCGGAACTTATTTTCATGTCGGTGGTGACGAAGCACCGAAAACGAGATGGAAAAAATGTTCTAACTGTCAAGAAGTAATAACAGATAATAAGTTAAAAGATGAGCATGAATTACAAAGCTATTTTATAAGGCAATTGGATGAGTTTTTAACTTCAAAAGGGAAGAAGCTCATCGGATGGGATGAAATTTTGGAAGGGGGGCTTTCCTCAAATGCCGCTGTTATGTCTTGGAGAGGATTCGAAGGGGGTATCGAGGCAAGTAGGCAGGGACACGAAGTGGTTATGACTCCTGGCTCCCACTGTTACTTCGATCACTACCAAGGAAAAACAAAAGAAGAACCCCTTGCCATAGGTGGTTATACTCCATTAAGTAAGGTGTATGAGTTCTCACCGATTTCTCCAAATATGAGTGCTACTCAAGCGTCTTTCGTATTAGGCGGTCAGGCAAATCTATGGACAGAATACATCGATTCCTTTGATAAATTGATGTATATGGCCTATCCACGAGCTATTGCATTGAGTCAAACACTTTGGAATCCTGCTAAGAAACCAAGTTTTGAAACCTTCGAGCAATTGCTCATTGAAAATCATTTCCCTATTTTAGACCAATTAAAGATTAACTTTTCTCGTTCTAATCTTTTACCCCAGCAACATTGGTCATCTCATAAACAAGGATTAAAAGTTAATTTCTCCTCCAAAAAGGAAAATGACCTATTTCATTTAACTATTTTTCAATCATCGGATTCCGGAAAGAAATTTACCAAAGAGATTATGTTGCAAAATAAACAAGATTTGATCATCGATAGAGAACTAGATTCCCCTGAATTACTGGTAAATGTGCACAGCGAGCATTACGGTTTCGAGCAACAGGTAAAAATAATTCCTCATAAAGCTCTTGGTGAAACTGTTCATTACCTTACTTCGCCAAACAAGCAGTACGACAGTGGAAAGCTCACCCTAGTGAATGGCCAAAAGGGAAGCAGGCCGTGGAAAGGTCACGAATGGGTAGGATTTGATACCTCGACAGTTGCACTTCGCATTACCCTACAAAAAAAGCGACGTATTAAGGAGGTAGATATTTCCTTTCTCAACGAACCGGGTAGTTGGATATATTCTCCCAAAAAAATACAGCTCTTAAATCCAGACGGAAGAAAGAAGCTAGACAGAACAGTTTCTAACGAAAATGGTCAAGAGCGAATAAAGATCGAAGTAAATCGAAAAGTAAAAAATATTTACCTGTATATTTCAAATTGGGAGGAAATTCCGGAGGGGAATCCCGGTGCAGGACATGTTCCTTGGACCTTTATAGATGAAATATTTTTACGCTAGTTAGTGCTTGTGGTTAGGATCGCTATGATCGTGTTCCTTTGGGGCTTCAACTGGTGCTTCTATAATCGATAATACTTCAATGTCAAATACCAAATCTGAATACGGCGGTATTGCTCCCGGACGACCCTGTGCTCCATAGGCTTGATAGTAAGGGATGATGATTTTCGCTTTTCCTCCAGCTCCAATAAGACCAACTCCCTCTTCGAAACCTGAAATCATTCGATTTTCTAAATACTTGAAGGGCATCGGTTGTTTTCTATCATACGAGGAATCGAATTTTTTTCCATCCACTCTGAAGGTACCTGTGTAATGAATAGTTACCTGATTTCCTTTTTGCGCCCTTAACGCATCTCCAGAGTTCTCAATCACATACACTAATCCAGTAGGACTTAAAACAGCATTAGGATATTTCACTTTCACCTCATTGTACATATATGTTTTATATTCTTCCTGAGACATGGCTGCTATTTTTGCACTTTTCTCTTGAAGTTCTTTCTCTTCTGCTAAAAAGGAATTGTATTTGACGGAAAATACCTCTGTAGCATTGAATTTTTTTGCCTCTCCACCTACTCTGATTATTTTAACTGACTGCATTAGATCATCTTGCACAATAGCATCAACGACAGATTGACCTTGCACGACATGACCAAAAACAGTATGCTTTCCATCCAACCAAGGTGTTTCTTTGTGGGTAATAAAAAATTGACTTCCATTGGTGGCAGGACCTGAATTGGCCATAGATAAAATACCTGGGCCTGAATGCTTTAGATACGAGACAATTTCATCGGGGAAATTATAACCTGGACCTCCTGTGCCGTTGCCAGCAGGATCCCCACCCTGAATCATGAAGTTTGGGAGAACACGGTGAAACTTCAAGCCATCGTATAGCGGCTTACTTATCGCGACTTCACCAGCCTTAAAATTACCTTCCGCTAAACCTACAAAATTTGCGACTGTCATGGGTGTTTTCTTATACTCTAGGAGACACACTATCTTTCCTTTGGAGGTATTAAATTCGGCATAGATTCCTTTTTCTAATTTAGATTGTACCTTACAACCAATAACAAAAAACAAAAGGATTGCTGTTACTATTTTTTTCATACGATAATTTTTATTCAATTATATCTAACAATTCAACTTCAAAAACAAGGGGCATAAAAGCCTTTATAGGACTACCTTCTGGTGCCGATTCTCCATAAGCTAAATCTTGGGGTATATAAAACTTAAACTTTGAACCAACTGGCATTAATTGCAGTCCCTCTGTCCATCCGGGAATTACCTGATCTAAGCCAAATTCAGCTGGTTCCTCACGATCAATTGATGAATCAAATTTTTCTCCTTCCGGCGTAAATCCAACATAATGAACTTTTACAGTACTAGTAGCTGTTGGTTTTTTACCCTTACCCATTTTTTGGACTTCGTAGAGTATGCCTGATTCAGTTTCTTTAATACCCTTCACTGAATTTTTTATATCTGCTAAAAATACTTCACCAAGAACTTTTTGTTTCTCTGCTTCTATAGCTTGTTTTTGTTCAAAATAATTACTTATTACCATGTTGAACGAATCAACAACTTGTGCATCTTGATTGCTCAGAGCATGCATAATTCCCTGAAGCAATAAATCTTTATTTACTTCGGGCATATTTTCGATTACATTTTTACCAATTCCATTTCCTATAAGGTAAGAAACAGAGTCAACTTGCGTGGCACATTTTTGTTGACCGAAAACCATCCCGCTCAAACATGTTATAAACATAAAACTATATCTCATAAAACTAATTAATTACGTGTATCGATTCCCCAAAACATTTTATTTCGGATGGTGTCAAGGAAATTATTGTCCTCAAACTTTACTACATTGATCATAAACTCTGCCTTTGTCACAATCACTTGTTCTCCTTGCCTAATACTTTTAGATTTCCCATCCAAACTAACCAAATATGTCCGATCTCTGCCCTCTACTGTGAGTGTTATCGGCAAATGATCCGGAACGACCATTGGTCTTACATTTAAATTATGAGGAGCTATTGGTGTTAATATATGCACTTGACAACCTGGTGTTATGATCGGACCTCCACAACTCAAATTGTATGCCGTAGATCCTGTTGGTGTAGCCACAATGAGCCCATCTGACCAATAGGCATTCAGGTATTTATTATCCAACGAAGCATGGACGGTAATCATAGAGGAGGTATCTTTTTTATGCAAGGTTAACTCGTTCAGTGCAAAATTATCCTCTCCGTATATTTCATCCTCTGTATTCACTCTCAACAAGGACCTTTTTTGATAATCGTAGTCTTTATCCTTGATACGATTCAGGGTTAAGGCGATGTTTTCTTTGGATATATTAGATAAGAACCCTAGCCTACCGGTATTAATTCCAATTATTGGCACACCTGAGTTTCTGATGTATCCGACAGACTCTAGGAAAGTTCCATCTCCACCTAAACTGATCATTAAATCAATTCCTGACGAAAAATCACGGTAATCTAGAAAAGAGTCAATATGCTTATCGAATCCATATTTAGAGACCAATTGCGCCTTGAGATCATTTTCTAGTAAAACCTTCCAACCAAAATTTTCAATAATTTCAATGACTTGCTGAAAATACTCAGTAGTTTGTTTATTTAATTTTCTCCCGAATAAGGCAATATTCATACTAATAGTTAAGAAAATTCATCAACGAATCATAGCGAGTTTGTATATCATCATCGCCAAAACCTTTCTGATAACTTGTCTTGACGACATAATCATAGCGCTCAAATGTTCGAACAATATGAGTCAAGTCCATTTGATTTATTTTAAGCGTTACATCGAGTTTTGTTGATTCGTGATTTGATAGAATGTATGCACTCAATATCCTCGCATTGTTACTTTCAACAATTTGAGAGATTTGTGCCAAAGAGTAATCCACAGAACTTACTTCCAAAACGATTATTCCACCTGACTCTTTAATGCTACCTGCGTTGGCCATCATAGTCATCACCTCATATATCGATGTGCAACCCATATAGTTCTCTTGTTCATCTAATATTGGTAGTACACTCAATTTGAATTCTGATATTTTTGCGAGGACCTCGTAGAGGTGAGCTTTCTCGTAAACAAATGGACGTGGTAAATGATCAAAAAGCGCATCAAGGGTTTTATCTACGTCTAATCGACCTAATATATCCGACTCAGATACCAAACCAACGAAATTACCATCCTTTAATACTGGCAGGTGAGAAACCTTGAATTCATCCATCCAATTGATAGCTTTTTCACCCGAGTCTGAGTGTAATAGAGGGGGTATTTCTTCTGTTATTAAATCAATCGCTCTCATAAGGAAGTGCCAAAGTACTAAAATACTGTCAGAGTTCGTAATTTTGTAATCAAATTTTGTACCATGACCAACTTGAGTGTAAACATAAATAAAATCGCCACGTTAAGAAATGCACGTGGAGGAAATATGCCAAATATCGTTCAATTCGCATTAGACTGTGAGCGTTTTGGAGCAAATGGTATCACTGTGCACCCGAGGCCGGACGAAAGACATGTAACTACAACAGATGTATATGACTTGAAAGAAGTATTAACCACGGAGTTTAATATTGAAGGTTATCCCGATGAGCGCTACATGAAAATCATTCGTGATACCAAACCTACCCAAGCCACTTTAGTTCCCGATCCGCCGGGGGTATTAACATCCAATGCTGGTTGGGACACTGTAAAACATGCTCATTTCCTGAAAGAAATAATCCATGAAATTCATTCACTCGGTATTCGAAGTTCCTTATTCGTAGCTCCAAGTATTGTCCACATCGAAAAAGCTGCTGAAATAGGTGTCAATTGTATCGAATTGTACACGGGTCCATATGCGGAAGAATTTACGTTAGACAAAGAAATAGCGGTTGCTCCTTATGTTGTTGCAGCCCAATCAGCGAAAAATATCGGATTAAAGATAAATGCCGGTCATGATTTAAATTTAGAAAATCTATCCTATTTTAAGTCGCAATTATGTCAGTTAGATGAAGTCTCGATTGGACACGCTATTGTCTGTGATGCCTTATACATTGGGATTGAAAATACCATACAACAGTATCTTTATCAGCTTGGTTAGCAAATTAGCTATGCATTTCTATAGAGCGTTTCGGATAAGGGATAACAATTCCGTTTTCTTCAAACAACCTATTTATCTCCAGACGAATCTCTGATCGATAATTATTTATGTCCCAACTCTGATCAGCCCAAAATAATAATTCAAATTCTAAACCATTGTCACCGAACTTTGCCAAACGAACTAATATTTGTTCGTTTTTATTGACATGAGGATGACTCAACGCTGCACTTTGTAGCAATTGAATTATCTGATCCGTTTTGACCCCATAATTAACAGTGACCTCTATTTTAAAGCGACTTTTTTCAGAACCATGGCTCCAATTTTCTATAATGTCTTGCGTTAATCTTGTGTTTGGGATAAATAGTATATTACCCTCTCGAGTCTGAATTTCAGTGGTGCGAATATTAATTTTTAATATTTTCACCACCATGTGTTCCCCAGGATTCTTAGAAGAGTTTCCATTTATCTCTACTATATCTCCGACGCGTATATTACCCTCAAACAACAATACTATTCCCGAAATAATATCCTTAAATACGTCTTGCAAACCTAAACCTAAACCTACGAGTAGGGCAGCAGAACCTGTCAGTAAAATAGTTAAGTCTATTCCTAGGGTTTTAAACCAAATGATAATGGCAAATAGATAGACGATATATTTAGAAATCTGTACATAGACAAATTCAGATGAATGTGAAAAAGTCTTTTTATTCTTTAGCCTTCTGACGATGATTAATCGAATAATATTAACCGAAATTTTAGCAGCAAAAAATACAGAAATGAGGACTATAATACTATAGAAATCCAATTTAAAAGCCACACTATCAATGAGTTTATAATTCAGAAAATCACGGAAGGAAATTCCAGGATTATTGAATTTAAAGCTGTTCACGGATAAGTATAATGCCAATAAATAAAAACTTTGCCCAATTAAATTAAACAGAGACTGTTGCTTTGACCCCAATAATATACCCTTAGATTTTATGTACCTCCGCATCATTTTCATGATTACTCGCTTCAATATAAAAGCGCTTAGATAAATACCTAGCACAAAAAGAATGTTTAAGAAACTAATTCTAAATGGTCCTAATTCAAATAATGTTTCAGTCATTTATTTATTTTAAGATGGTGCGTCCTAGCTTATCAGAAAGTAATTTTTTAATTTTCTCATAAGCCATTTGTTCAGAAAGCAATAACAATACATCCTCGTCTTGAAGTTCATTATTTTTCAATAGACTCGCTATTTCATTAAGTTTTTCCTCTACTTTTTTAAACTTGAAAAAGTAAATTGCGTTCATAACGGTAACGTATAAATCATCGTGCTCAGACTTTGTAAATATATTGTGTTTGGTCACCCAGTTATGACTTAATTCATCCTCCATAGATTCGATATCAGAGACAAATTTTACTACTTCCTGATCTTCCAAACGTTTAAGATATTTCGCTGAGTACAGTGAATTCTCCTTCATTCCTTGCAGAAAAAGCTCAAATATTTTCTTGCATAATGGATGTTCAAAGAACAAATCATCGGCCGATAGCTCATTTATCACAAGCTCCAAAGCACTGACATATTCGCTCTTTGATTCATCTGAAGGTAGTTTAATTTCGTGAGTACCATACTTAATTAAAAGGCGTATTAATTCGTGCTCATGAACATAAGATTTTTCAGTCTCTTCCGTCGGGTCAAAAATCGGAATTGAATGTTGTTTTGTAACCTCAATATCTTTTATTGAAGGTTCCGATACTTCCCGAGAAAGCTGATTTCTTTTTAGTTTTATTAACTCGTTACTAATAACACTTTCACTAATATTAAATTGTGCCGCAATACTCTTCATGTATACAGAACGGGTGATTTGATCGGGAATCAAGGAAACAGAATAAACAATATTTTTTATCAAATCTGCCAACATAATTGGGTCATTATTTCCTTCCTCCAATAATATAGAAGCTTTAAACGAAATGAAATCTTGCTTATGTGTTTTGATATAACTTTGAAGTTCAGTAGTGCTGACTTTTTTAGAAAAGGAATCAGGATCTTCTCCTTCCGGAAATAAAACAACTTTCACATTCATGCCTTCTTCAAGGATAAGATCTATACCTCGGAAGGATGCTTTAATTCCCGCTGCATCACCATCATATAAAATCGTTAAGTTCTGTGTGTAGCGTTTAACAAGTTTGACTTGTTCCTTAGTTAAAGAGGTACCTGAGGAAGAAACTGTATGTTGAATCCCCGCTTGGTGCATACTGATGACGTCGGTATATCCCTCACATAAAAAACACTCATCGAACTTTACTATATCTCCTTTTGCAAAATAAAGTCCATATAAAATCTCACTTTTATTGTAGATAATACTCTCTGGAGAATTGAAGTATTTCGCGACTTTCTTATCAGAGATCAGCGTTCTACCACCAAATCCAAGTACCCTTCCAGTAATGCTATGAATAGGAAACATGACTCTTCCTCTGAAAAAATCAAAGTGACGATCATCTTTTTGTTTTGTCAGTCCAACTTGCTCCAAGTAATTCATTTTGTAACCGTTACCGATAGCAGCTTTTGTAAAGTCGTCGGAAGTGTTCAAGCAATAACCCAATTGAAACCGCTCAATTATATCACGTCGAAAACCACGTTCCTCAAAATAACTTAAGCCAATATTCTGACCTTCCTCTTTAGTTAATAAATTATCTGCAAAGTGGCTTCTCGCAAAATCATTTATGATAAACAAACTATCTCGTTCATTGCGTTGAGCTATTTCTTCCGCATTAGGCTCAGACATTTCGGGAATTTCAATGTTGTACTTGGCGGCCAACCAGCGCAATGCTTCTGGGTAAGAAAAATGTTCCTTTTCCATTAAAAAAGTGACAACAGTACCACCTTTTCCTGTCGAAAAACATTTAAAGATTTGTTTTGCTGGAGAAACAACAAAGGAAGGAGTCCTTTCATCGGTAAAAGGACTGAGTCCTTTTAAATTGGAACCAGCTCTTTTCAATTGCACAAAATCACCTATTACCTCCTCAATACGGGAATTTTGCATGATTTGATCTACGATATGAGATGGGATTACGCTCAATTATTCGTATTTTTTTTCGTAGGTTTTTTCTTCAACAAACTTACCTTCTTTGTTGTAATAAAACCAGGCACCTGACTGTTGATCCTCCTCATACTCTCCTGAGTAATACAATTTTCCATTGGGATGATAAACCTGTGCGACACCATTTTTAATCCCATTTACATAGGTAACTGACGACCACAATAGCCCATTTTCGCGGTAGGAGGTTACCTTTCCTTCCCACAGATTTTTTTTATTCACACGGCCTACGAATCTAATCTTTTTCGTTCCTTTGAAATAAACAGTTTTAATTCCATTTTCGATTTTAACCTCATTTTCTGTGGTATTATTTTCAGAAGTGCTATTTTCTTCATCGTTATTCCCACAAGAAAACAATAGAAATAAGCAGAATAAATATATGTTTCCCGTTCTCATTAGTTTTCTCTTTTCATCGTAAAGTTTACCAATTCTTCTAGCGCATTTTTTGAGGCTGAATTTGGAAATTCTGCTATTAAGTCAATAGCTTTCGATGCAAACTCCAGCATAATCTTTTCAGCGTAAAGTATTCCTCCTGCTTGCACTACAATGTTAATGGCCTCCGATATTTTCTTGGAATTATTATTATGGTTTTTAATGATTTCCATTAACCTTCGCCTGTCTGCATCGCTCGCATGATTTAAGGCATAAATTATTGGCAATGTCATTTTATTTTCACGTATGTCGTTTCCTGTTGGTTTGCCAATTTTTTCTGACGAACCGTAATCGAAGATATCATCTTTAATTTGAAAGGCCATTCCAACATATTCCCCGAAAACTTTCATTCGCTCCCTATTCTCGCTATCACCTACACTTATTGCCCCCGCTTCACAACAACTTGAAATTAGCGAAGCTGTTTTTTTCTTAATGACATCAAAATAAATTGCTTCCGTTATGTCAAGCTTTCTTGCTTTATCAATTTGAAGCAGTTCCCCTTCGCTCATTTCGCGCACTGCTCGTGAGATGACACCCAGTAAATCAGTATTATTTTTTTCAATGGATATCAAGAGAATTCGTGAAAGCATGTAATCACCAACTAAAACGGCAATTTTATTTTTCCAAAGCGCATTTACTGAGAAAAAACCTCTGCGCTCACTTGCGTCATCCACCACATCATCGTGTACAATTGTCGCGGTGTGGAGCAATTCTACCAAGGTCGCTGCATCAAAGGTAGTTTGGTTTACTTGACCCAGCATTTTTGCTGTAAGAAAGACAAACATAGGCCGCATTTGCTTTCCCTTTCGCTTAACAATATAATGTGTTACTTTATCTAATAATGAGACATCAGATTTCATGGCATCACGAAAGTATCCCTCAAATTGTTTCAGTTCTTGCTCGATAGGAGCTGTTATTTGCTTTACCTGATCCACTTGTACAAATATACACAATGCTTCAAGGTATAAAACGAAAGAATTCTGTTAAAAGAAAATAATTTAACTCTGATAGGCACTAAAAATCAACGATGACAAAATCAGCCCTTAACGAGAGAGGTGCATATTGCGCTCGGAGTATATTTTTGTAAAGAAAGGATCTTTCAAGTTTTTTATGAAACGAATAGCTTCTCCTGTAGATTTCATTTCTGGACCTAATTCTTTCTTTACATCTGGGAATTTCTCGTAGGAGAAAACTGGGATTTTAATTGCATAGCCTTCTTTACGTGGATTGAAATTAAAGTCAGTGACTTTGTTCGCACCAATCATCACTTTTGTAGCATAGTTAACATATGGCTCATCGTAGGCTTTTGCAATGAAGGGAACCGTTCGAGATGCGCGTGGATTTGCTTCGATAACGTAAACTTTATCCTCTTTTATAGCAAATTGAATATTTATTAATCCAACAGTCTTCAACTCTACTGCTAACTTTTTAGTAATGTCCTCAATTTGTGTCATGACAAAGTCTCCAAGATTATATGGAGGCAGAACGGCATAAGAGTCTCCGGAATGTATACCTGCAGGTTCAATATGCTGCATTATTCCCAAAATATAAACATTTTCACCGTCGCAAATAGCGTCTGCTTCCGCCTCTATCGCTCCAGCTATAAAGTGATCCAACAAAATTTGGTTACTTCCCATCTCATTGATGATATCCACTACATGATGCTCTAATTCTTCTTTATTGATCACGATTTTCATTTTTTGACCACCTAATACATAGGAAGGTCTTACCAATAGTGGGAACCCTAAAACATCAGCTAATTCAAGTGCCTGTTCTGCGTCTTCAACAATACCATATTTCGGGAATGGGATGTTATTAGCTTCCAACGTTTTCGAAAAACGACCTCTATCCTCTGCTAAGTCGAGTGATTCAAAACTAGTACCTATTATTTTAACGCCATATCGGTGAAGTTTCTCAGCTAATTTTAACGCAGTTTGACCTCCCAATTGCACGATAACACCTTCTGGTTTCTCATGTTCGATAATCTCAAAAATGTGTTCCCAAAATACGGGTTCAAAATATAACTTGTCAGCCGTGTCAAAATCTGTTGATACAGTTTCAGGATTACAGTTAATCATAATGGTTTCATAACCACATTCCTTAGCAGCGAGGACTCCATGAACGCACGAATAATCAAATTCAATTCCTTGGCCAATGCGATTTGGACCTGATCCCAGCACGACTATTTTCTTTTTTGTTGAAACAACGCTCTCGTTTTCGTACTCAAAAGTTGAATAATAATAAGGTGTTTTTGCTTCAAATTCTGCAGCGCACGTGTCTACTAACTTGAAAACTCTTCGCATATTATGTGACATGCGTTTGTTATATACCTCTGATTCTAGACACCTTAACAAATGAGCAATTTGACGATCTGCATACCCTTTTTGTTTTGCCTCATAGAGTAACTCTTTTGGAAGGTTCTCAATATGAAACTTTTCAATCCTCCGCTCAGTTTTAATCAAGTCCTCAATTTGCTTGAGAAACCAAATATCGATTTTTGTTTTTTCGACTATTGTTTTAAAAGGAATTCCCAATTTTATGGCATCGTAGATATGAAATAACCTATTCCAACTTGGATTTTCAAGCGAGTAAAGAATTTCATTTTGATTGGTCAATTCTTTTCCGTCAGCACCTAGTCCATTTCTATTTATCTCTAGCGATTGACAGGCTTTTTGCAATGCCTCTTGAAAAGACCTACCAATGGCCATGACCTCACCAACTGATTTCATTTGCAATCCCAATTTTCTATTGGTGCCGGGGAATTTATTAAAATTCCACCTAGGTATTTTCACAATAACATAATCGAGCGTAGGTTCAAAAAGTGCTGAAGTGGTTTTAGTTATATGGTTACTCAACTCATCTAAGTGATAGCCTATAGCCAGTTTGGAGGCAATTTTCGCAATTGGATAACCTGTAGCTTTTGATGCCAAAGCGGAGGAACGAGAAACTCTTGGGTTTATTTCGATAGCAATAATGTCTTCATTGACATCAGGCGATACGGCAAATTGTACGTTACAACCACCTGCAAAATTTCCTATTGACCGCATCATTTTGATGGCCATATCGCGCATTTTTTGGAAAGTCGTGTCCGAAAGTGTCATGGCAGGGGCTACCGTTATAGAATCCCCGGTATGAATCCCCATCGGGTCAAAATTCTCTATCGAACAAATTATGACCACATTATCATTCGAATCTCGAAGTAACTCTAATTCGTATTCTTTCCAACCAATCAGTGCTTTGTCGATCATGACCTCATGAATCGGAGATAGCTGCAAGCCCCTCTCTAGCAAACCATCAAATTCTTTGGGATCATATAAAATTGAAGCTCCTGAACCCCCTAAAGTATATGATGGTCTTATACACAACGGAAATCCAAACTCTTGTGCAATTTCTTTGCCTTCAAGGTAAGATTTTGCTGTTTTCTGCGGTGCCATTGGTACGCCAATTTGAATCATCAAATCTCTAAAAGCCTCACGATTTTCTGTTATTTCGATGGCCTCAATATCAACGCCAATAATACTTACCCCGTGCTCTTCCCAAATCCCCATTTCATCGCATTTGATACATAAGTTCAGTGCTGTTTGTCCGCCCATAGTGGGAAGAACAGCATCAATTTTATGATTGGATAATATTTCTAAGATACTCTCAGGTTCCAACGGTTTTAAGTAAATATTGTCGGCAACCACTTTATCAGTCATAATAGTTGCAGGATTGGAATTTATCAGAGTCACCTCTATTCCTTCCTCTCGTAATGAACGAGAAGCTTGAGAACCGGCATAATCAAATTCACATGCTTGACCTATAACAATGGGTCCACTACCAATAATTAAGATGGATTTAATCGAAGAATCTTTGGGCATAAGGTTACAATTTACAATCTTCGAAGCGAACGTTCGCTGCAAATTGAGCGCAAATTTAACTTATGAAACACAAAAATCCTTGAGAAACCTTAACTCTTTTTGAACAATTTTAAATTAATTGTTAGTTAACAAAAATCACTAAAAGCATGTAATTTTATGTCCTTATGAATTCAAGGTGCAACAATTCGAGTGTAAGCTTGGGTGATTTACGTTTAAGCTACTCCACTTTCGGAAACGGAAATATGCATATCATAGCCTTTCACGGGCATGGAAGAAGTTCCAAAGATTTTGAATTTTTAGGCAAAATTGGCAAAGTAATTTCTATAGATTTATTCTTTCATGGAGAATCGTATTTCCCATTGACTAGAATCGAAAAAAATCCCTTAAAGACGAGTGAATTTTATCTATTGTTCAAGGAGATTTTAAAAAATGAACAAGTTAAATCTTATCATTTGATAGCCTTTTCTCAAGGAGGGAGATTTGCTCTTTCCATATTACCAGATGAACTTAACCATTTACTATCTATTCAATTAATTTCTCCAGATGGAATGGATAATAAAAGTTTCTATAATAGAATGTCTCGAAATATATGGGCACGCAACCTGTTCATTAAATGGGAGAGAAACCCAAAAAAAGTTATCCGTTATGCTGGTATTGCCGATAAACTAGGCTTAATAAGACCAAAAGTACATGCATTTATAAAAAAATTCGCTTCAGAAAAACAGACATTTATAAGAGCTTCTCAAACTTGGCGTGGATTTAGGATGATTCAAGCTGATGAAGGTCGCCTTAAAACAAGTTTGGCAACATACAATGGCTATTTTAGAATTATCATGGGAAAATACGATCAAGTAATTCGCACGAAACAAGCTACAACATTTTTAGCTCGCATTGATCAACGAAATACTTTAGTAGAATTGGCGTGTGGACACGATTTCTTTAATGAGGAAAACTTTCCTCTCTTAAAAGATATTCTTAAATTCAACTAAAAAGGCTGCCTTTTTGAGACAGCCTTTTTTTATATTAGCTTAGGACTATTTATCTTTTACTTCTTCAAAATCAACATCAGTCACCTCATCTGTCGCATTTCCAGAATCAGCATTTTCGGAAGTTCCTTCGTTAGGTGCACCTTGCGCATTCGCAGCATTGTACATGTCCTGAGACGCTGCCTGAAAAACCTCATTGAGCTTATCCATTGCTGGCTGCAAATTTTCTATATTTCTTAACTCATATTCTTTTTTCAGTTCTGCCAAAGCATCTTCTATTTGTTGTTTTTTGTCCGCAGGTAATTTATCTCCATACTCCTTCAACTGTCTTTCTGTTTGGAAAATTGTTGAGTCCGCTTTGTTAACCAATTCAACTTCCTCTCCCTTTTTCTTGTCGGCATCGGCGTTAGCCTCTGCTTCTGCTTTCATACGTTGAATTTCTTCATCTGATAAACCTGAAGAAGCCTCAATTTTAATTGACTGCTGCTTACCAGTACCCTTATCTTTCGCAGAAATATTCATGATTCCGTTAGCATCGATATCAAAAGTTACTTCAATTTGAGGAACTCCTCTCGGAGAAGGTGGGATATCAGTTAATTGAAAACGCCCAAGCGTTTTATTATCGTTAGCCATTTTTCGCTCACCTTGCAAGACATGAATATCTACAGAGGGCTGATTATCCGAAGCGGTTGAAAAAACTTCCGATTTTTTCGTAGGAATAGTGGTGTTTGATTCAATCAATTTAGTCAAAACGCCACCCATCGTTTCAATACCCACTGATAAAGGAATAACATCTAAAAGTAATACATCTTTCACCTCGCCGGTAAGAACACCTCCCTGGATAGCAGCGCCTACAGCAACAACTTCATCAGGATTAACCCCTTTCGAAGGAGCTTTTCCGAAAAAGCGCTCTACAGCGTCTTGTATAACGGGAATTCTTGTGGATCCGCCTACTAAAATTACCTCATTTATATCACTCGGCTGTAAACCAGCATTTTTTAGGGCAGAACGACACGGAGCAATAGTTCTTTCTACAATTCCTGAAATTAACTGCTCAAATTTAGAACGTTGTAAGGTTCTAACCAAGTGCTTAGGAATACCATTCACTGGCATGATATAAGGCAAATTAATTTCTGTGGAGGTCGTCGAAGAAAGCTCAATCTTCGCTTTTTCAGCCGCCTCTTTTAGGCGCTGTAGGGCCATCGGATCTTTTCTCAAATCTAGTCCTTCGTCAGCTTTGAATTCGTCCGATAACCAAACGATTATTGCTTCATCAACATCATCTCCTCCCAAATGGGTGTCTCCATCCGTTGACAATACCTCAAATACCCCATCTCCTAACTCTAAAACAGAAACGTCATGCGTACCACCTCCAAAGTCAAAAACCACTATTTTCTGGTCAACACCTTTCTTATCTAATCCATAGGCCAAAGCTGCAGCCGTAGGTTCATTAATGATTCTTTTAATCGTTAAACCTGCAATTTCTCCTGCTTCCTTTGTTGCTTGTCGTTGCGCATCATTAAAATATGCAGGTACAGTAACGACAGCCTCAGTAACCTCTTGTCCTAGATAATCTTCAGCCGTTTTTTTCATTTTTTGAAGAATTATTGCAGAAATTTCTTGCGGAGAATATAGCCTATCATCTATTTTGACTCTAGGCGTGTTGTTCTCACCTTTGACTATTTCATAAGGTACTCTTGCTGAATCTTTCTTACACTCATCATACGAAGAGCCCATAAACCTCTTAATCGAGGAGATTGTCTTTGTTGGATTTGTTATCGCTTGTCTTTTCGCTGGATCACCAATTTTTCTTTCCCCACCTTCAACAAATGCTACAATAGAAGGCGTTGTTCTTTTTCCTTCTGAATTGGCAATTACAATTGGCTCGCTACCTTCCATGACCGAAACACATGAATTTGTAGTTCCTAAGTCAATACCTATTATTTTTCCCATGATACTTATTTTTCAATTTTTTCAAAAACATTTCAATTAATATGCCATCGAAAAACATCAAAACGATTATGACAAAAGGTCATTATTCATTGCTATAACTACTGACAAATCATCAAAAAACACTGACAATTCAGACATCGTTGTTCAAAACTCGTGTTCTCCTGAGCGCGGAATCAAAGATTATAAGCTTAACTTTCAAAAAACATATTAAATAGACTATTATGAAAAAACTACTTTTATCCGTAATTATTGGTTTAGCTGCAAGTGGTTCATTTGCCCAAATGAGTCAAGGTGCGTTAATGCTTGGTGGAAATTTCGATTTTAATTTGAGATCAGGAAATAAAATTTCTACAACATCACTTTCTGTTGCGCCAACAGCAGGAATATTCTTAGTTGAAAATATGGGTATCGGGGCAAGCATTGGATTTAATACTATCTCCAGCAAATCCAATGGAACTTCATTAGGATCGAGTTCAAATTTTTTCATTAGTCCATTTACCCGATATTATTTTTCAGGAAATGCTTTTGGGCAATTTGATATTCCTATTAATTTATCCAGCACTGATTATGACTTTGGGTCTAAATTAAAGGTAGGCTACGACCTATTTTTAACTGATAATGTTGCCATTGAACCCTCTTTATATGCGGGTTTTTATTTCGGGACAAATCCTAACTCGAATAATTTAAATGATAATATGAAATATCAATTTTTATCTACGGGTATAGATGTAACCCTTCAAATTTTCTTGAATAGATAAAAGAGTGTAAACGATACTTTTTCAAAAGCGACTTAGGTCGCTTTTTTATTTAACTCGATTTTTTAAAGTGATGAAATACTCTGTAATTTTGATAACTCGCATTAATTCCTAGTTTGAGAAGCAAATCTTTTATGATGTCTTTGAAACTTTTACGTCGCATAGTGATATTTGCTGAAAACTGCCAATTGAGTCTTTTAATTCTTTCATGAATAACTAAGGGGTGACTTCCTTCAAATTTTTTCAATTCAGTCATATTTTCTTCGTAGACAAATTCACTAGCATTCAAGATGTTTTTTTTCATCCATTCGTCATCATGCCAATATTTATTAAAAGATTCCTGTTTCTGCTGCATGGAACGGGGGTCTTTCACCCAACCGTAATGATGTATGTGGGCATCTAAAGACACTACTGTTAGTTTTTTATTATCCATCTTTCTAAAACCTTGTGCGTCTTTATAAGAAGAAACCCCAATTCTATTTCGTATAATTCTTATTTCATTTTTATACCATGAGTTGGAGACACCTGTGTAATCATAGGAACCAAAAAAATGTCTGTATTTCAAAAGAAACCCATCCACTTGCATATTATCTTGATAATTCGTCATGGCAGATTTTAAATACTCGATCATTCCGTCTTCAAGAACTTCATCTCCCTGTATGTAAAAACACCATGTGCTGTCCTCGGAAACCGCTGCCAATGCTTTATTAGTTTCCAAGGCTAATACTTCTCCGTTTTTACGCAAAGTATCATCCCAAATTGTATCAATAATTTTTATTTTGCTGTCTGATATAGATTCAATCAATAATCTGGTTTGATCCTCAGAATTTCCGACCGAAACAATAAACTCATCGCACAGTGGTAATATCGACTTAATAGATTCAACTACAGGATAATCATAAATTATCGCATTTCTTATAAACGTAAATCCACTAACTTTCATGTAATAATGAACTATTTCAAGCGCAAAGAAATAGAATTATTCGACAACTATATTGAAAAAATAGTGCCGATCAAAAACTTCCACCTTAACTATGTAATAACCTTTGTGCAATAACCCAGGATTAAACTCCCTCTGGTCTATCAAACAATGAGTGAATAAATACCGCCCCATTTGATCGATGATTGACACATGAGCATTTATTTCATGATTAAACTTTAACGTTTCATTCGCACTAAAAATTGTCGGAAATAATTGAAGTTCTTGAAGTTTAAACTCCGACATACTTGCACTAGACTCTTCAATTCTTACCACACCACTGTTGTAGGTTCCTGCCCATTTAATATATTGACTTTCATGCGAGATACACGTAATATAGTCCTCCGGCAAACTTGAATTTTGAGTATTGTAATTGAACCAATTATTGTCTTTTTTTATCACAATTCCTGCAACCTGCGTACCCATAAATAATCGATCATCAATGGGATTTACAGCAATACTAGTTAGTCCGTTTGTAGGGATTGGTGAATTTGAAGTATTCCAACGTTCCCAAGGGCCACCAATTCCTAAATCAGTTACCAATCCTGCCGCGGGTGTTGCGAACCATGGTTTACCAGCTGAGTCAATATCAATAGCCAAAGATGAATTGTCAGGAAGTCCAGATTCTACTATACTGTGTATGTTGTAGTTGAGCAGACTGTCAAAATAAATAAGTCCTCCATTGATGGTTCCAACGTATTTCTCATTTTGGAAGCCCGTAATTATGCAGGTAATATTATTTGTCATTAGTCCATTATTGGTCACATTCCAATTGTACCAATTTGTACCATCATACATTGAAACACCTTCAGAGGTAGCTAACCAAATTTTTCCTGTTGAATCTATTTCTATACCACGAACAAGATTATCGTGCAAACCAGAATTAGATTCATTGAAATTTATCCATTCACTATGCTGTTTTTTGTACAAACCTGACTGCATAGTTCCAATCCATATGGTTGAGTCGTTTTCTACTTTCAGTGCACGAATATCATCGTCAATGAGTGGGCTATTGGTAGAAGTAAAAGTTTCCCAATTTTGCCCATCAAAGGAGCAAAGACCATCATCCGTTCCAAACCATTTTGTTTGAGACTGAATAGCGATACACCTTACGGTATTAAAAGTAAGAGGTGAATTCTCTTCGCGATAATTGGTGATTACGGGTTGGGAGAAAGAAAAAAAGCCCTCGAATAAGAATAATATCGAGAGCTTTTTCATAAGAATATTCATTTATTGTTTAATAACTCTTCTCAGAAATGAATGGCCTTTAAAGTCAACAGTTACTAAATAAGTTCCTTTTGCTGACTTATCTAAATTCATTGTGACTTCATTTTTACCCATTGCAGAAGTTAAGTTTTTCTCAACTAGTACTTTACCTTGGAGATCTGTTAATTTAATACTGAAATCTATAATTTCAGCACCATCGAAACTCAAGGAGAAAATACCCGTTGTAGGATTCGGCGATACCACAAACGAGTTAATGAAAGAAACTAACTCAGGTACATTTACACAACTTTCTACCAGAACCCCCACGCTTACAGCATTACTTTCACATCCATTTACGACGTTTACAACACTATAGTTAGCGCTGGAAGTAAGAATTGGCGTCGTGAATGAATTACCAGTTCCAACAAGTTGGTTGGATGCATCGTACCAGTTTAGTGTACCAGAACCAGTCGCACTCAACTGAGCTGACTCTCCCTCGCAAATAGTAACACCTGTACTAGTTGGATCAGTCGCTGAATTCACCGTAATTGTTACGGGAACTTGAGGACTCGAACACTGGCCATTTTGAGATAAAACTTCCCAATCATATAAATAATAATAGTAGGACGCACCAGCAGAGGCACCAATAATGGTTAGTTTTCCAGGCATGTCATAAGGAAAAGTAGCGGAATTGTTATTTCTGTATACGCCGGTTACAGTCATTGCGGTAATTCCTAATCTCAAATTAGAATCTGCTGCAACAGGAAAATTTAGGTTTACTCTGCTCATTCCGGCAGGAACAGTAACTGTTGTAGCTTGTAAATCTTGTCCCTGATCATTTTGCAACTTAATTGTCAAGTTTCCGGCGGATTGAGCATAAACAAGGGCAGACTTTATTGTTAACGCTGCATGTGCATTAAATATATTATACTGTGCGGTCGCAGTATAACCACCACCACCTATACCGTTTGTATGTGGCTCGGAAAAAACTGTATCATTGTAAGAATCCGTATTTTCAATAAAATAGGTAGTGTTTTGATTTAAAATAGGGGTGGTAAATGTTAGACCAGTATTGACTAGAGTACCCTGCTCATCAAACCATCTGACATCTCCAGTAGCCGATGCAGTTAAAGTAGCTAACTCACCTGAACAAATTGATTGATCAGTCACAACAGGCGTATTCGGAGTTACATTATTAACGACATAGGGCTCTGTAGTACCAGTGCCACAATAGTTAGTTACAGAACATGAATATGATCCGGGTTGCGTAACTGTGATACTTTGAGTTGTTTCACCCGTACTCCAAAGAAAACTAGTTCCTGCAGTTGCTGTTAATGTTATAGAATTTCCGGAGCATAGGTTATTAGATCCGTTGGCTGAAATAGTTGGTTGTGCTCCTGAGTTAGCAGGTTGTTGCATTGTTAAGGTAACTGGAACAGCAGTGTAATTATTATCTTCTCTTTCCTCTTGAAAATAATCATTGGCATCCACTTCCATCACTATGTAATAGTTTCCATTACATGTATTTGGCGGGACATTTATCCACATGCCATCTAGGTGTTTACCGTAAACATCTGTCCAGCCAGATGAGATACCCTGCTCAACAACTGAACATCCGTAATTCCCTCCACCCAAATTCCAATTGGGGAAATTCGCATTCAACATAAGATTCCCTTGATTATATACCGTATTTTCATCTCGACAATGACCATAATATGTACTGGTAGAAGACGTACCGCACTGACCATAATCCATCAAACAAAAGCCAATTTTAGCCCCGTCACCAATAATTGGCCAATTCAAAGGATTAGGATCACTTGTTTGAATTCTTAAGGTCATAACCGCCCAATCATCCACATGATTATGGCCATGCGCTGAGTGATATGTCATACTTCCTCTCCAAGTATCTACATATGACATGGTATTACCATTTTTATTATAGACCCTTTGAATGAGCATTTGTTTTGGATTTGGATTGCCATTCGGACAAGTAAAAGTTCCCGTGGTAGCTACATTGTAAATAGTGTCATTACCACAAATGAAAGCTCTTTTCCCAGTGGCGTCTTGCCCTCTAACTGTAAACGAACCATGACCAATATTAGGTGTAGATCCTGTAACTCGCAGTCGTCCGTTATCTGGTCCTTGACCGTTGTAATTTGTACCTGCCCCTGTTTGAGGATATTCCGTCCAACCGCCATTAGATATTCCTTTCCACGAAGCGGTAATATCAGGTAGGAGTAAACAGTTTTGAGTTCCGTCCGCACAAACACAAGATGTTGCATTGGTTGTTGTGCATTGAGCAATGAACTGATTGTACATTGAACAAATCGAAAAAAGGAGTATTAATTTTTTCATAATTCTATAGTTTAGTAACTGCAAGTTAATTATTTTTTTTTAATTGTGATCGAAAATAAATTAAGCATAACCTAAGTTGTTCGATGAAAATATTTAATTTGTAAATTTGTAAAAAAATCAATTTGACGAAAGGATCAAAATTGTACAGTATAATTACGTTTAAATGTCCGCATTGCCATGAAGGTAAATTCTTTGTTGACCAACCATACAATTTATCTAGATCAGGAGAGACATTAGAAGAGTGTCCGTTATGCCGCCAAAACTATTCGCCAGAACCAGGATTTTATTTTGGTGCAATGTATGTATCTTATGCTCTTGGTGTGGCCTTATTCGTAAGCATATGGGCTTCATGTAATTGGTTTTTCGATGATGTCAGTGTCTGGTTGCAGATAGGATTGGTAGTTGGAGCAAGTATTTTCTTAGGCCCACTATTTAATGCTACGTCTAAAATAATTTGGGCTAATTTTTTTATCCATTTCGATAAAAATGCAAAAGACGGAGGAAAAGAAGTAACTCATTAGTGAGCATTTAGGGTATCTACGAAAAGAGAGATTGCCAAAAGAAATGAGCCATGCCTTGGCAGTGTTGTGTTCAAAAAAAGAGAATCAAATTAAAGCGACACCAATAAAACCTTCTGTGTTATGGAGGTTTCCGAGTAATAAATGAAAATATGGATGGACAAATACAAATGTTGTAGATAATACAATTTAGCCCGTTACCAAAATCGAAAGAAATCAAATTCAATTTAATATTCAGCTTTTGTTATTTTTGCCAAATGAAAACCTCTGAAATCATAACGGTAGTTACAGGATTACCAAGGTCAGGCACTTCTTTAATGATGCAGATTTTAAATAAATCCAACTTGGAAATATTATCTGACGGAGTGCGAGAGAGAGATATTAATAATCCAGAAGGATACTTCGAACTAGAGGCCGTTAAAGGAATAGTTAAGGACAATGCCTTTCTGAATATGGCAGTTGGAAAAGTGGTGAAAATTGTTGTTCCACTCCCCGTATTTTTAGATAAATCACATTCCTACAGAGTTGTTTTTTTGCGCCGGGATATTGAAGAAATACTTCGCTCTCAGGAGAAAATGCTAAATAAAGATCAAACCTCTGAGCGTGAAAAATTTAGAACCATTTATGAAATGCATTTAAAAAAAACATATTCCTTTTTTGACCTTCACAAGATTCCGTATATTAATATTAGTTACAAGGAGTTGATTTCAGATAGAGAAAATGAGTTAAAAAAAATTGTAGATTTCTTAACGATAAGTACCCCATTGGAAGAACTAATGACCGCTATAAATAGTGATTTATATAGAAATAAAGTTAATTAATGATGGCTGATCAAAAAATAACTTTTAGCAATCAAAAAGGTGAGGAATATAATGTTCCTCCAGGTGGTTCGCTAGGATTACTTGCTCTCGGTTCCGTGGGTGTTAGGGCTTGGAAGAAAGCAAAAAAAGAATGGGAAGACAATCAAAAAAGTGAAATCAAAAAAAAATAAAGTTCTCTTAGTTGGTTGGGATTCTGCCGACTGGAAAATAATCGATAAGTTGATGGCAAACGGACTTATGCCAGCAATTAAGAGCATCGTTGATAATGGTGTGAGAGGTAAGTTAGCAACAATAGACCCCCCTCTATCACCAATGCTATGGACATCCATGGCAACAGGTGTTAGGCCATTTGATCACGGAATTTTGGGTTTCGTTGAACCTGACGGCAAAGGAGGGGTCCGGCCTGTTTCGTCATATTCTAGAAAAGTTAAAGCCATCTGGAATATGCTTTCTATCGAAGGATATAAATCTAATGTAGTTGGTTGGTGGCCAAGCAATCCTGTAGAAAGTATTAACGGATGCATGGTGTCTAACCTATTTCATCAAGAAAAGGTTGGTAAAGATATTGTTGAAATCGATAAATGGAAAGTTCCTGATGGATCTGTTTATCCCGAAAGAATTATTGAAAAACTAAAAGATCTACGAGTGCATCCTCATGAGATTACAGGGAATTTAATAATGCCATTTGTTCCACAAGCAGTAGCTCTGGATAAAAAACAAGACAAGCGATTGAATGTCATCGCAAAGCTTCTTGCGCATGCCACAACCGTTCATGCCACAGCAACAGAATTGATGATTACAGAACCGTGGGATTTTACTGCCGTTTATCACGATGCCATGGATCATTTCAGTCACGCTTTCATGAAATACCACCCGCCACAAATGAAGGGTATGGCGGACGAAGCCTATGAGTTATTCAAGGATGTAGTTATCGGTGCATATGTTTATCACGATATGATGTTGGAGAGGTTGTTGAAACTCGTAGATGATGACACCACAGTGATGGTGATTTCAGACCATGGATTCCATTCAGATCACCTTCGCCCAACCCACGTCCCACAAGTACCTTCAGGACCCGCAATTGAACACGCTCCATATGGTATAATTGCTATCAAGGGTCCGGGAATTAAAAAAGGTGAAAGTATATATGGATCGAGTATATTGGATATCACGCCAACACTACTCTCGCTATTCGATCTACCAATCGGAAGAGACATGGTGGGAAAACCATTGGTGGATATTTATGAAAAAGAAAAAGAAATTAAATATATTGACTCTTGGGAAAGTATCGAAGAATCGGGGGGTAAAATAGTTATTCCCAAAGAACACGATACTGATTTAAACGATACTGCTCTCCAACAATTAATTGATTTGGGATATATCGAAGATTTAAATTCGCCACATCAAGAGGCTGAGGATTATTTAAAAGGGATTATAAATGAAAATAATTTCTATCTCGCTAAATCATATGCAACAGCTGCAAAATATGAGGAGGCATTAGAGATTTTATTGGAAATTGAAAATAAAGCGAAACCAGATTTCAGAATTTTAATCGAAATAATAAATTGTGCTGTAAAGACGAAACGATTCAAACTGGCAGAAGAATATTTAAATTTTGTTAGGAAGAATAAACTCATCAATAACGCCTACATTGATGTTCTTGAGTCTAAGGTTCAGTTAGGTTTAAATAATCCAAAAATAGCCCATAAATTGTTAAAGAGTGCCTTAAATGAAAATCCAGATGCCCTAGAGATATTGCTTGATATGGGGAGACTTCTGAACACTATGATGGATAGTGAAGGCGCAATTCAAAGTTTTGAGCTCATCATAAAAAAAGATCCCGATAATCCATATGCGTATCATGGAATAGGAATGGCCTGTCTTCAAAAAGGTCAATATGAAGATGCGATTTCTTATTTTTTGGATGCCATTGATCGCTTGTATCATTATCCTTTAGCTCACTTCCACTTGGGAGAGGCTTTCGCATTGATGAAAATGTACGAACCTGCAATTAAATCGTTTGAAGTAGTTGAGACAATGACTCAAAATATTCCAAAAGTTTATCGTTGGTTGTTCGACCTGTATGAAATTATTGAAAACCAAGAAAAAACAGATCGATATAGAAAATTGGTCAATTATATCAGTAGAGGACAGCGAAAAATTATTACCGGATTAGCAACTGAAAAGCTTGAATTTTATATTAAAAACCTTCGAGAAAAAGCTATAACTGTTGTAGGTTTTGATAAGCACCTTTATGATTTTTCCATCGACTTATCTCGTGAAAATTGGCTAGATGAACTCGATGCTGAATATGCTTTTGTTCCGTTAAACTATTTACCAAGCCTTAATGGTTTCCATTCTTATCAAATTTACTTTGTAGAAAGTAAAAAAGAAGACGCCATGAAGTATGTGCATAAAATCAATAGATTAAAAGACGCAACAATTGATTTAGGCCTCTTGAATGAGCTAGAAAATCAAGTCATTGTAGCAAATTCATGGATTAGTCAACAACCCAATATTGATTTAATTCGATGTTAATTTTTTTTAATAGACTATTCACACAATATTTATTAATTTTGTCCTAAACATTAAATTTTTATAAATGAAAAAAACTCTACACAATCGAATTTCTAAGTATACTGCTGTTGCGGGAGCTGTAGTAACAGCGGCTGGTGCTCAAGCGCAAGTTGTCTACACTGATGTTAATCCTGATTATTCTCATGATGCAACTCAGAATAATGGTTTTTCTGTCTATCCATTGGATTTAAACAATGACCAAACAGTTGACTTTGTAATTGCTTCCAAAGATTCGCTATATGCTGCTGGTAATAAGTTGAGATATACATTAGCTGCCCCATATGGTGCAGGTAACGCAGTTGCTGGAGAGAATCCAGGTGGATATGATTATGCATTAGCATTAGATATCAACTCAATGGTTGATTCAACATTAAACTGGATTGAGGCAACAAACACTATGGCTTACAATGTTGATAGTGCCAATCCATACAATGAAAATTGGAACGGTGTAACTGATAAGTATTTAGGGTTGAAATTTGTTGTCGGTGGAAATACACATTATGGTTGGGCTCGTTTGGACTCTTACGCTATTGGAGATTCTATTGTTGTTAAAGATTATGCGTTTGATGCAACGCCTAATACAGGAATTATGACAGGAGATATGGGTTCAGTATCTTTAACTGAAACTCAAGTTGAAAACCTTGTTAAATTTATTAATCAATCAAATAATTCAGTACAAGTTGTATTAAACGGAAACCTAACAAATGGAGTTGTTTCTGTAGTTTCTTCAACTGGTCAAGTAGTTTCAGCTGAAGACATCACTGATAAAACTTTTTCAGTAGACATGAATAACCTTTCATCAGGAGTTTATATGGTGAATGTTTCTTTCAGCGAAGGTTCTACAACTAAGAAAATCATCGTTCATTAATAAAAACGAAATTTCTACTAAAAATTAAAGCCGGCTCAATGTCGGCTTTTTTATTTTTAAGGTTTTATTATTTTTGCTTAAGGCTTGTTAATGAATAATTTCGGTTTTTATTGGTACAACTCACACCTTGTAATCATATATCTGACAATTAATTGTTCAAACGGATTTAACATAACAATGTAGGGAATAGATTTGGCACACAAGGCATTAATTAAAAGAATAGAACTAGATAAATAAAAATACTTCTTATCATGTCAAAAGAATATAAAATAACGGAACAAGGATCACTTGGCCTTTTGGCTCTCGGGCATATTGGCCTGAGAAAATGGAGAGAAGTGGTAGCAGAAGAAAAGAAAAAGCGCCAAGAAAAGAAAAATGACAAAAAAGAAAAATAAAATACTTGTCATAGGTTGGGATGCGGCTGATTGGAAGGTTATAAAACCTCTGATTGAGCAAGGTAAGATGCCAACTCTTAAAAGGTTAATGGAACGCGGTGTACATGGCCGAATTCAGACCTTAGATCCTCCCTTGTCTCCTATGCTATGGACCAGTATTGCTACTGGATTTAGAGCTGATACACATGGGATTGGTGGTTTTGTTGAGCCGACGCCAAATGGAGAAGGACTTCGCCCAGTTACTACCACCTCACGAAAAGTAAAAGCAATTTGGAATATCTTGAACCAAGAGGGATGGAAAAGCAATGTGGTCACTTGGTGGCCAAGTAATCCTGCAGAGCCAATAAATGGAGTGATGGTTTCCAATTTATATCAAGCTGCCAACAAAGCTCTTGGTGAAGATTGGGAAATGCCAACAGGGACAATTCATCCTGAGGAATTGAGTGAAACTATGAAAGAATTTCGTGTGCATCCTCACGAGATAAGTTTGAGTATGTCAATTCCTTTTATACCAAATTTGGCAGAAGATTTAGAACTTAGAAAAGATAAAAGAACCTTAAGCGTATTAAAAGTAATATCTCATGCCGCCACAGTGCATGCAGCATCTACCTTTCTAATGGAAGAGACCGAATGGGATTTCATGGCTGTTTACCACGATGCTATTGATCATTTTTGTCATACAGCAATGAAATATTTTCCACCGAGAAGACCTGAGATTCCTGAAAATGACTACGAAAATTTCAAGCAAGTTGTTGAATCCGGGTATCTTTTTCATGACATGATGCTGGAACGAACCTTGTCTTTAATCGATGATAACACTACCGTTGTTTTACTCTCTGATCATGGCTTCTATTCCGATCACCAAAGGCCACTGCATATTCCTAGTGAACCTTCAGGGCCTGCTGTTGAACACAGTCCATATGGTATTTTTGTGATGGCAGGACCTGGAATCAAAAAAGGTTCGGAAATTTCAGGCGCTAGTGTATTGGATGTGACTCCAACTTTACTGCATCATGCGGGACTTCCTGTTGGAAGTGATATGGAAGGAAAGGTATTGTATCAATGTTTTGAAAATCCTGCAGCTGCCAAGACCATTGATTCTTGGGAAAATGTGCCAGGCGAGACCGGTCAACATGATTCCTTACTGCGGGAAGATCCTTGGGCTGCTCAAGAGGCATTACAACAATTGGTAGATTTAGGTTACATCGAGGCTCTTGATGACGACAAATTAAAACAAGTTGAGAAATGTAAGCAAGAGAATGATTACTACATAGCAAGAAATATGATTCACGGGGGGCGTTTAAAACCTGCCATTGAGATTTTAGAACGCATTTTTACCGAATCAAAAATTCTTCGTTATGGACAACGTCTTGCATTTGCTTACTTGAGCAAAAAAATGTACATGAAATGTCAGGAGGTAGTAGACTTACTAAAAAAAATTGATGCAGAGAAAAGGGAGGGAAAAAATAAAGACAAAAAAGATACTGATGATGCCTTCAATAATTTAGACTACGAAGAACCAATGTATTTAGAATACCTTGAAGGACTTCTAAACTTGGCCATGAATAAACCAAGAAAAGCACTTCCTCTGCTAGAAAAGGTTCAAAAAAAGAACCCAAACAATGTCCAAGTCGCAACGAGTATAGCGCAAATACATCTATTGAGAAAAAACTTTAAGTTCGCTGAAAATCAATACATCACTGCCCTTGCTGTCGATGACAGGAGCACTTCAGCTCATTATGGACTGGGATTAACTTTTCTTCGTCAAAATAAGTTAAACGAAGCGGTTGATGAGTTTCTAATCGCCCTTGAACAAGATTTTTTCCAGGTTCAAATACATTATCACTTGGGGGAAGCATTAGCTAAATTAGAACTTTGGGAAGATGCCGTAAATGCATTTAGAGTAGCCGTTAGAATCTCCCCTGGTATGACTAAAGCACATAAATGGTTGGTGGATATCTACCAGAATAAATTGAATCTTGCCAATGAAGCTCAAGAAAGTATTGCATTCTTAGAAAGCAATATAAAAGGTGATATTATAGTATGTACAGGGCTAGATAACTGCAGTCACGAAGAGTTTATCGCAGTACTCGAGAAGGGGGGCGTTTCAGTTTTACGTGATCCCAAAGGATATAAAGAAGCAGAAAAAATCTTATTTGCAAATCTATGGTTGGAAAAGGCAATAGGAAAGGTAATTTACATTCCATGTAGGCAGTTAAGTGACCTACCAACTAATTTCAATTATAAGGTTATTTATTTGGAGCATGAATTTGAGGAAATATTACCCTCACGCACTGCCGATTTAAAAAAGAAACTATCAAAAGAAACAATAGCTATTGGTGTTCTTAATACGATCGAAAAAGAAAAATTCATCATTGATTTGTGGATACAATCTCAACCTAGCCAGCAGGTGCTCATTGTAAATTGGAGAGAATTTCTTGAGTCAACTGACGAATTGATAAGTTTAATATCTCAATATCTGAATGTTAGCTTAGATGAAAAAGCAATAAAAAAACAAGTAAAGTTAAAGGTTGATTAAAATAAATACTAAATTTGTTCACAAAATAAAAAGTGCTTATGAAAAAAATTACTTCTTTAAACAAATCAAAACTAACGAGTTACACTGCATTTGCAAGTGCTATTGTAGCCGGAAGTGCTGCTAATGCCCAGGTTACCTACGTAGACATCAATCCTGATGCAGTTGCAGATTCATTAAACCCGTATGCGGTAGACTTCAATAACGATGCTGCTCCCGATATGGCTTTTGGTGTTCAACATTTATCTGGATCTTTCTCCAGTCAAGGGAATGTTCTCACATACGAAGGAGCTTTAGCTTATGCTGTTTTCCCTAACGGACTAGCAGTTTTAGACCCTGCAGATTCTACCACAGCAGTTTTAGATTGTGGAGTAGCTGTATCTCAAGCATCACTTTTTGGATCAAGTTCTGGAGCCATATTAGGATACGCAGCCTTAATTCAGCCAATTAACTATCCATTTGCCCAAGGTGCTTGGCTAGGTGCGAATGATAAGTATTTAGGTTACAAATTTGATTTAGGTGCAAATACCCATTACGGATGGGTAAGACTTTCTGTTGCTGCCAACGGTGAAACGATCACTATCAAAGAATATGCATTTAACGCTACACCAGGTGCTGCAATAAATACGTGTCAACAAACTTCTGGAATCGAAAGTGTTTCAGTAGAGGATAAAGTAACTATCAAAACAACGTTAAACGATGCTACAATCAATGTAACTCCAGATTTAGTTGGTGGTTCAATATCTATGATAAGCATGGCTGGACAAGTGGTGAAAACAATCGTTATTTCTGATGTAAACACTACAATTTCTTTCGAAGGAATTGACTCAGGTATTTATTCAGTTGTTGCAAATTTTGAAGCTGGTTCAGTGAACAAAAGAGTTTATATAAAATAACTATAATTATTTTATATATTTGAGGAGTGGGAAACCACTCCTTTTTTTTTAAATTTACTTTTATGAGCAATACAAACATTCGTCTAAAAAAATACTTGGCAGCCAGTGGAACATTACTCGTCGGAAATGTAGTATTCGGCCAAAATCTACAATATACTGACGTCAATCCTGATGTAATTTTAGATAAAAACGCTGGACCTTTTGAAATGGATTTCAACAATGACCTATCTGTGGACATAACTTTTGAAGTGGCTTCTTTCGACGGAAGTGGATCGTCGACTTATATGGGTATTCCATTCACATTTGTCTATAACGGTTCGCAAGCCGGAGTTGTTCCGGGTGCTAATGGTGGAGTCCAAGGACAAGTTATCGGAAGTAGCAGTACATTCGGAGTTAGTGTGTTGAATGAAGGTGATGCCATATCTGCTGCAAATAATTTTAGCTCCCAAAGCGCAGCCATAGGGTTGCAAGGTGTAGTATCAATACCTGCTTTCAATATTGATTATGCCATAAATCAAGGTGAGTTTTTAGGAGCTTCACAAAAATTTATGGGTATGAAATTTCAGGCAGCTGGCAACATGCATTATGGATGGGTTCGTCTGAGTGTTGATACATTAGATCCTGCGGGTCTTAAATTGATTATTCATGATTATGCTTACAACGGCACTGCCAACGAACAAATTATTGCTGGAGACCCTATTGGCTCTGTTATTGCTCAAGCTGCACTTCAGGATAAAGTATCATTTCTGATTACCACGGATTTAGTCACGTTAAATGTTACACCTGATCTTATTGGAGGGGAATTACAAATCGTGAATATTGATGGTAAATCAACTTACACCTTACCTATTGATGATATCGGAACCAAAGTCAGGTTAGAGGACTATTCTACAGGTATTTACTTTATAGAAGCTCGATTCGGAGAAGGCACTCTATCTAGAAAAATTTATGTAAAATAATAACCTTAGCAGAGTTATCTATTTGGAAAGCTCTTTATGATATGCGAAAACTACTTACACTCACACTACTTTTTATTTTTATTTACTTCGTTCAAATATCCGCTCAAATCAAAATCAATGAGGGGTGCAACAAAAACTATCAATCTCTTTTCGATGAAGATGGAGACTCCCCCGATTGGATAGAACTATATAACGCTGGCTCAACTAATATTCTTCTTTCTGACTATTTCTTAAGTGACAAAAATAGCAACCCCTTTTCCTGGCAATTACCTGATATTTCACTACCACCTGGAGGATTTCAAAAAGTTTTTTGCAGTGGTAAGGATCGTTTAGGAAGTGACCCTTTCAACTTTTTAACAAGCCAACAATCTTTTACACCCGTTTTAGGGTGGAATCAACATAATTTCTCGACACCATTTGTTTGGGATGGAGTTTCAAATATTATTGTTAACGTCTGCTCTTACAATTCTACTCAATACACTATAAATAGTTCGTTTTATCAAACTCCAACAAACTTCGCATCCTCATTAGTGGCAATTAACGATGGAAGCGACGCTTCATGCGGAGCCACACTTGGACAAACATATAACCAACGTCCAAATGTTAAATTCAATGGAATACAAATTGGCAATGGCCAAGTTCAAAATAACGACACCGGTTATCCCGCACCATATGGAAATTGGTATTGGTGCGCTAGACACCAATTTCTTATTAGGGCACAAGAGTTGATTTCAGCAGGTTTAGCTGCAGGTCCTTTAAACTCAATTTCTTTTCAGGTATCCTCAACGTCGGGAGAATTCTACGATTACGTAAATTTCTCCATGACACATACGACTTTACAAGAACTACAGGCGGGTTTTCTTCCTGAACAAGGTTATCAACTACATACTAATTTCAAGATTGAGGCAACTGGTGAAGATGTTTATATTTTTAATGCAAACAGTAATTTGGAACATAACCTACGCGTTGAAAGTCCACAAACCGATATATCTATCGGTCTAAGACCGAACGGATCTTCAAATATCACTTGGCTAGTTCCTTCTCCGAGTAATTCAAATAATTTTGTGAATTACTACAACGATACACTCAAAGAACCTATTCTAAGTCAAGAATCTGGTGTTTTCTCCTCCTTACTCACTGTTTCAATCGCTAATCCCAATTCTATCAATTCGAAATTGGTATATACCCTAGATGGATCTGCACCAACCTTTAATTCAACTGTTTATTCTTCGCCCATTCAGGTATTAAATAACACTGTCCTACGTTCGAGGGTTTTTCCAATTGGGTCCTCAAATACATTACCGAGTAATACTGCTAGCTCTACCTATTTGATTGGTGTTTCTCATACCACACCAATACTCATGGTGTGCACAGATGAACAAAACCTTTATGGTACAGAAGGGATTTTTGATAATCCCAACAGCGATTGGATAAAACCTGCACATGCTGTTTATTTGAGCGAAGGTGTCAGTCATCCTATGCTATTTGAAACAAGAACGTCTATGCGCATGGACGGAGGAGCTGGGGGAAGTCGAGGTAATCCACAAAGAAGTTTTAGGTTGTCTTTTGCCCACGGAGCTTTGGGAGAAAAGCCCATACAATATCCGCTCATTCCAGATCGGCCAAATAGAACTACTTACAGCGATATCTATTTGAGAAATGGCAGTAATCAATACCTAACTTTACCCTACAAAGATGCTTCTCAGGTCCGCATGATGAGCGAAGGCACTGATAATTATTATTCAGCATTTCGACCGATTAGTGTCTATATCAATGGGCAGTATTTTGGTTTGTATGAACTGCGTGAAAAATTTAACACAGAGTATTTCGAACAGCACGACCAAGCGAACAAAGATTCTGTGGAATTACTCTCATTGAGTTATTTTTATAATCTTGTCTTACGCGCCATTGAAGGGGATGTTGATAATTTCTGGAATAGTTATGACGATTTTATTTCTATCGATACAGAGGATTCCACTTATTGGGAGGCAGCTGACCAATATGTTGATTTGAAACATTATACAGACTATGTCATAGGAGAATCATGGATGGGTAATGTAGATTGGCCTCAAAATAATATCAAGATATACCGATCGGATAAAACAAATTTCCGATGGAGATTTGCGCTAATTGACCTAGAATTGTCCTTACAACCAAATGGATGGACTGATTGCCAACAAAATCATATTCGTTATATGTTAGATCAGGGCTCCGGAAACCCGTATATCAATATTTGGCTGCGTAGTATCACCAATACGAAATATAAAAGGTATTTTATAAATCGCTTTGCTGATTTGATGAATACAAGTTATAAAAATGATAAACTACTCAATAAAGAACAGGAATTTTACTTATCGATGTTTCCTGAAATGGATAACGAATATGCACGATGGGGCGATCCAAATAATATTGCAGGGCAAATGCAAGGATTTAACAACAATCACCAAACTTTTCGTTCAGAACTTTCCTGCAGAAATAATGTGATTAGAAATCAACTGGTGAATGAATTTGAATTGGAGAAAAAGGTAAGCGTAAATTTAAATGTATTCCCTGACAGCTCAGGAACAATCAAACTAAATACCATTGAGCCCGAGATATACCCTTGGTCTGGAATTTACTTCGACGGAGTTCCTATCGAAATGGTACCTGTACCAAAACCAGGGTATAAATTTTTACATTGGTTACCGAATGTATTTATTTCCGATACCTTACAAGACTCTTTAGAAACGAATGTATCTATTACGAATACCTCATTCACCGCTATTTTTGAAAAATTACCTCCTCCCCCTGATGGTCCTGAAATACACTTCAACATGTATCCTAATCCATCCAACGGCAATTTCGTTATTGCTCATGACAATAAAACACTTGCGTCAAATTGTTCATACTTAATTTATGATTTATCGGGAAGAATCATAAAAGAAGGGACTCTTTCCTCGAGTTCTCTTGAAACAATAATTGATATTTCTTTTGCGCGCTCGGCACTTTATGTAATACAAATAAGAAAGGATGGAGAGGAATTATTTCAATCCAAGCTCTTTAAATCGAATTAATTATTTGTAATCTTAAGTAATAGATCCTCTGCGGCGATATAACCACTTATTTCTCCGGAAGATATTTTTTCTGACAAGCGCTTGTGATGCTTTGAAAAACTAGGATGCTGTTTCATTTTTTCAAGCCATAATTCACCAATGTATTGATTCATTAATTGTAACTCTTGAGCACATCGATTTTTTTGAATCCAACCTTCCGTAGTGTATTTAGTGAAGTAATGATTTATGGAATCCCAGACCTCCTGTAATCCTTTATTTTCTGTGCTGCTGGTCAATAAAGATGGAACCGGCCAATCATTTTCTTTCGGAGGAAAGAGATGCAGCGCTGAGGCGTATTGAGCTCTTGCCAATTTCGCCTTGGTAACATTCTCACCGTCAGCCTTGGTAATTACTAAAGCATCTGCCATTTCCATGATACCTCGTTTGATGCCTTGTAGGTCATCACCTGCCCCCGCCAACATTAACAAAAGGAAATAATCGACCATGGAGTGCACAAGTGTTTCTGACTGCCCCACTCCTACCGTTTCTATTAATATCACCTCATAGCCAGCAGCCTCACATAACAGAATAGATTCTCGTGTATGTTTGGCCACGCCACCTAAATTCAAGCTACTAGGTGTTGGTCTGATATATACATTTTCTTGATTTGAAAGCCACTCCATCCGGGTTTTATCTCCCAAAATACTTCCACCAGAAATAGAAGAGGAAGGATCTATCGCAAGAACTGCCATTTTTAGTCCTTTCTCAAGTATAATTCGCCCAAAGGATTCTATAAAAGTACTTTTTCCTACTCCAGGAACTCCTGTAACACCTATACGCCAACTAGATTTTTTATCAGCTAGACATTTTTTGAGAAGCAGAGTTGCTTCCTTTCTATCCTGAAGATTGGTGCTTTCTATGAGTGTAATCGCCTTACTTAATTCAAACCGATTGCCTGTGGTTATACCTTCCCATAAATGCTCGGCTGTCAAACTATCTTTTCTAGACTTTCGGCTGTCCAACCAATCTTCTATTTTCTTTTGATTAGGCATCGTACAATTCTTTCAATGCTTCAATAGCCGATTTAATATTCAATCTTATTTGTGAAATCGAAGCATCCATCATATAACATGGTGCCGTAATGATCCTATTTTTCTTGTCAATTAATATTTCATGAATCATTTTATCTTCTACCCTTGATCCAGTTTTCATCAAGCCCTGTTGAAAATCCTCTATACTATATGGTGAGGATGCACTTCGACTTCCAATGGTCATCATGGGGTTTATACTAGACCCTTCAAAGGCCTTTGCTAAAACTACAGGGCTAACGCATAAGGCAACTATGGGTTTACCCACATTCACCAAATTCACCAAAAGTAATTTTACGTCATCTCTCACTGCTCCATTTGGTCCAAAGAATGCCCAATTTGAAAAATTTTTTGCACTACCGAATCCACCGGGAATTACCAAAGCATCAATATCTGCTGGGCTAACATCCTCAATTTTTACCACATTACCTCTTGAAATCCTTGCTGACTCAATAAGCATGTTTCGTTGCTCTTTCATTTCTTCACCTGTAGCGTGATTAACAACATGGTGTTGAGGGGCATCTATCGAAATACACAATGACTCGGCGCCAATTTCATCAATGGCAAGCAATGTCAGTACGGCTTCCTGAATTTCTGCTCCATCATAAACTCCGCATCCCGAAAGTAATACTCCAATTTTCATATCAATGGATTATAAATTACCTAACTATTATCAATAAATCATCGAGTTTAAAATCAAAATACTTAATGAATTACTCGAATAATTAATTTAACTTACCTAAACTAATTTACGGTAAATTTCTTCGTATTTCGGTAAAATTAAGTCTAAAGTAAATTCCTTGGCTTTAATTTTTGCTTGTTTTTTGAATTTTTCCAATTCGTCATCACTTAAAATATGGAGTGCATTGCGCGCCATATCTTCTACGTCGCCAACATTTGACAAAAACCCTGAATAGCCGTGCTCGTTGACCTCTGGAATCCCTCCTGTATTGGAGGATATAACTGGAACTCCAACCGCCATTGCCTCAAGCGCTGCTAGACCAAAACTTTCCGTTTCAGAAGGTAAAAGAAATAGATCGGAGAAAGACAATACGTGAGCGGTATCTCTCAACTTCCCAAGAAATATGACTTTATCGTTTATGTTTAACTCTCTTGATAAACGCTCTGCAAGAAATCGGTCAGGACCATCACCAATCAGTATCAATTTCGACGGAATTTCTTTCGCGATGAGTGCAAATATGCGCACAACATCCTCAATACGTTTTACTTTTCTAAAATTTGAAATGTGGCAAATAATTTTCTCCCCATCGCATGCATATTTCCGTCGCATCTGTTCAGTAAATAACGTATCACTCTCATCTACAATAATAAAATTTGGAATGACATTAATTTCTCTTTTAACATTGAAATGCTTATAGGTAGCAGCTTTGAGACTTTCAGAGACTGCCGTTACAGCATCCGATTCGTTGATGCAGAATGTAATTACTGGTTCAAAAGATGGATCTCTTCCCACCAGGGTTATATCGGTACCGTGCAACGTAGTGACAATAGGAATATGAATACCTTGGGCCTTTAAAATTTGCTTTGCTAAATATGCTGCTGATGCGTGCGGAATAGCATAATGTACATGCAAAACATCAAGTTTTTCGTGCTTAACAACATCCACCATCTTACTAGTGAGTTCAGTCTCATAGGGTTGGAAGTCGAAAAGTGGGTAATCAGTTACTGCTACCTCGTGATAAAATATATTTTCCCGAAAACTTCCGAGTCTAACTGGCTGAGAATAGGTTATGAAGTGGATTTCGTGCCCTTCCTTCGCAAGTGCTTTTCCCAATTCCGTTCCTACCACTCCGCTCCCCCCATAAGTTGGGTATAAAACCATTCCAATTTTCATAATTACGGTAAGATTTATTCTTTGACTTTATAGAGTGGTATACAAATCGAAATTCGGTAAATCATAGGTAGAATACGAACAACTTGACCTTGCTCATTTTTAATTTTGAACGCATACCCCATCCGAAAAGGACTATTTTGGGCATTGATTAAGTCGTAATAAATCCCTGCATTTAGACTAAAATACTTCGATAATTTGAGGTTGAAACCGCCACATAAAAAAAATGTAGGCGCCCATCTGTTTGTAGTTAGTGTCTGAAAAGTTAAAAAATTGTAGGGAGACAATAAGTACTCAAACTCTGCTCCGCCAAAAATAGTCGCCTTACTTGCTGTTTTCATGCGTGCATGTGCAAATACACCGCCACCATAAATTGTTTGCGTAAAGGTATTTCCAAGATTGTTCGAACTCGCTCGCTGGACCCGAAAAGAAGGACCTACGGAATATAATTCATTCAACTGAATACCAATCTTTGGACCTATACCGAAGGAAGACCCGAAAGTAGAGGCAGAAAAAAATCCGTCAAGATTGAGCTCTGCACCAGTGATCTTAGTTTGGGAAAATGCAAAATTAATGGATAACACAAAGAGAAAAATAAACTTTAATTTTTTCATAACGCTGTCAATTAAATCCAAGACTTGGTTCATTAAGGACTACAATTTCTCATTTGTCTTTCACAAAGATACAATGATTTGTACGAAATGCTATTCTACATTACTATCTTTGCTAAAAGAAATCACATGCAAATACTAGACGGAAAAGTCACAGCAGCACAAATTCGATTGGAACTTTCAGAAGTGGTCAAAGAAAGGAAATTACAAGGAAAAAAAATTCCACATTTGGCTGCAATTCTTGTAGGTAATGACGGTGGATCTGTTACCTATGTAAACGCGAAGGTGAAGGCATGTGAAGAAATTGGTTTTGAAAGCACGCTTATTCGCTACGACGATTCTGTTCCTGAGGATATATTATTAGCAAAAGTTCAGGCCTTAAATGAAGATAAAAGTATTGATGGTTTCATCGTTCAGTTGCCATTACCTGCTCACATAGACGAACAAAAAGTAACTCTCGCAATTGACCCCAAGAAAGATGTAGATGGTTTTCATCCTATGAATCTCGGTAATATGTTATTAGACATACCTGGTTTTATTTGTGCTACGCCAGCCGGTATAATGGAGTTATTAGAGCGCAACAACATAGAGACTGAAGGTAAAAACTGCGTTATTATCGGAAGGAGTAACATCGTTGGAACACCTCTATCTTTATTATTAGGAAGAAATAAGTCACCAGGAAATTGCACCGTTACTTTGGCTCATTCAAGAACTCAACATTTAGCAGAAATTTGCGGCAATGCTGATATTCTGATAGCAGCTATCGGACAGCCGGGTTTTATCACGGCAGATATGGTAAAAGAGGGCGCTGTTGTAGTCGACGTCGGAACCACGCGCATCGAAGACCCAACAAAGATCAGCGGGTGGAGATTGGCCGGGGATGTCGACTTTGAAGGAGTTGCGCCAAAGACAAGTTTTATCTCTCCAGTTCCTGGAGGTGTTGGACCAATGACAATTGCTTCATTGATGATGAATACCTTAAAAGCAATGGAACTCAAAGGAAAATAGATGGAAGAGTTTAAAATAGAAGGTGATTACATTGAGTTATTGGCTTTACTTAAAGCACTCGGAATAGCTGAAACAGGTGGGCACGCCAAGCATATTGTTGATGCGGGCGAGGTTATCCGAAATGGTGTGATTGAAAGACGACGCAGGGCGAAAATGGTACCTGGTGATCAAGTTCAAGTAGAAGACATAAAAATAAGTTTGAAATAATTACTTCAAATACCTAAAATCTTGCCCATCTTTAATCGTTTTCAACGTTTCAAAAATCAATCGAATACAATTTTCAACATCATCCTTTTGAACCATCTCTACAGTTGTATGCATATAACGCAGAGGTAAGGAAATCAAAGCACTTGTAACACCCTCATTTGAGTATGCGAAAGCATCCGTATCCGTTCCTGTTGAGCGAGAAACCGCTGCTCGCTGAAAAGGGATTTTATTTTTCTCTGCAGTTTTTATAATTTGTTTCAAGAAATTGTTTTGTACCGCTGGACCGTATGTTAATACAGGGCCTTTTCCTGATTGCTGATCACCATTCTCAATTTTATCGACCATTGGGGTGGCTGTATCGTGACAAACGTCCGTCACCAAAGCTATATTTGGTTTAATGCGATGCGCAATCATTTCGGCACCTCTTAATCCAATTTCCTCCTGAACAGCATTCACGATGTAGAGTGAATAGGGTAATTCTAATTTATTTTCTTTAAGTAATCTAGCGACCTCCGCAATCATAAATCCTCCCACTCTATTGTCTAGAGCTCTACCTACATATTTATTTTTATTCAAGATCATGAATTCATCTTCAAATGTGGCAACACATCCAACATGAATACCTAATTTCTCCACCTCCTCTTTAGATGAGCATCCGCAATCAAGAAAGATATTCTTCATACTCGGCGTCTCCTCTTTGGTATGTCTCATGTGGATTGCCGGCCATCCAAAAACAGCTTTCACCAGTCCTTTGTCTGTATGGATAATTACTCTTTTTGAAGGAGCGATCATGTGATCTGACCCACCGTTTCTTTTCAAGTAAATGAACCCATCTTTCGTTATGTAATGCACAAACCAAGATATTTCATCGGCATGCGCCTCAATAACCACTTTATACTCCTTTCCTGGATTTACAATGGCTGCTACTGAACCGTAGTTGTCAACGAAATAATCATCTATATATGGCTTAATATATTCGAGCCAAAGTCTTTGTCCACTAGACTCAAAACCTGTTGGACTAGCATTGTTTAAGTACGATTCAAGAAATTTCTCTGATTTGGCAGTAATAATCTTCTTCATAATATCTTTTTAACGCATTAAAGTTACATTTCCTTTTGATATTGACTTCAAGCCACCAATACAAGTAACGTCGAGGTAAAAATCATAAACATCTGGATCTAAATCTCTACCTCTGAAAGATCCATCCCATCCGAATGCAGGATCAGTAGATTCAAATATCAATTCACCCCAACGGTCAAAAACTCGGAAAATCATTTTTTCAATCCAAATTCCTCTAACATACAATACATCATTTTCGTTGTCTCCATTGGGGGAAAATGCATTCGGAATAAACACATATGGATCGTCACAAATTATTTCATATACCCTAATTTCTACCGTATCTTGTCTTGTACAAACCCCATCAGATACCGTAAGCGTATATACAATATCCTCATTTACGATTGCATCTGTCTGCTGCGAAGTCGGAGAAAATACTTGATCACTAGGCGACCACGAATATGAACTCAATGCAGAGGGTTGTCCAAAGAGTGTAACTGTTGCACCCGGCGCCACAACATATTCGGAAGCAGAGGCTATGACAGTTGCTGGATCTAGTGTTGATACATTCAAAAAGATAGAATCTTCAGCATTACAGCCATTACCAAGTGCCGATACAAATAAATACTGAGAAAAAGTAGGATTCACCTCAACAGAACTTCCTTGATTTGAGACAATAATACTTGTCGGTGTCCAACTGTATTGAAGTGAAACACCCGGCTGTAGATTTATAACAGTAGCTATTCCATTTTCACCGGAACATATAGAGTCATCAGCTGTCATATCTATTTCCAAGTTGATAAAATTCACTAAAATACTATCTATGGAGGCACAATAACCGTTCGAAACACTCAAATAATAATAACCAGCTTGGGGATCTACTATGATGAAATCAACCACAGTTGTATCAAGGTTTAACGTATCCGAAAAAGATGAATTACTGGACCATACAAATGAGTTAGCGGTTGAACTCACAGTAGGATTAATAGGAAGAGGTACTACATTACATAAAGACACTTCATCCACTAGGTCAATAGTTTCTTGCGGAAGCACTGTAATAATATAAGTAGCTGTATCTGAAACAGGGCAAATAGAGTCAATTAGAGTCAATTGGACCTCATAATCACCTGGAATTGTGTAGGTAACTACAGGTTCAAAATTAGTTGAATCGAGTAAGCCATTTCCAAAATCCCAAAGAAAAGATTGAGTCTGAATGGAGGTATTGTCAAAACTAACCGTCAGCGGCCCACAACCGATGGGGGAATTTGGAGTGAAGCTGGCTTGAGTTGGGCTGTTAAAAGTAATAACAGTAGTGGCTGTATCACCACAGTAACCATTTAATGCCTGAATATAATAAGTTCCTGAAGTTGAGACTACGATATCGTAGTCTCCGGGCCCGCTATTTAATTGATTACTAAAATCCGATTGATCAGACCAAATAACGTTCGTGGGGGTGCCAGAAATATTCGCTACGAGAGTATATGGATCATTATTACAAATATAGATTGGAGTCAATGTGGAAACTTGTATAGGTTGAAGAACCACAATTGAGGCACTCGATGTAGCACTATTGGAACAAATTTCATTGGTAGCAGCGACAGTTACCGTATAGTTTCCGGGTGTATTAAAAGTAAAGGTTTGTGAGGTAGTTGATGAAGTTGTTGCTGAACTCCCCGCTGAACCGAATGTCCAAACTAAAGAATCAGCATTTGATGGTGACGCATTAATTGTAGCCGTAAAGGGGGCACAGCCGGTATTTGACGGTATTGATACACCTACACTAGGGGGAGGAGAATAATTCACAATGACGGTATCAACTTTCGAGCAGAATGCGTTACCAACTTGGATAAAATAAGTTCCTGAAGTAGTTACTACAATGGATGAATCACCTGGGGCATTCAATGCTGGTGAAAAGGTTGGTGAAGTTGACCAAATGAAGTAATCACCCGAACCATCACTGTCAGCAGTTAAGGTATATGGCGTGGAACCGCATAAGTTCACAGGTGATGGTACATTGATAACGATATCCGGGAATACGTTAATGGTAATTTGTGCCGTATCCGTCAATAAACAAATACTGTCTGTTACATATAAATTAACCGTATAAGTACCAGGGACATCATACAAAATACTCGGTTCAAATGTTGTTGAATCCAAATTTCCATTTCCAAAATCCCACAACCAACTATCGTCATCTGTGGAGAAATTATTGAAATTGACTGTAAAATCAGCACAACCAGCTGTTTGATCTGGCGTAAAGTCTGCCACAGGAATTAGTCCGGTACTGAATTTAAAGATAATATTATTACAATTGGAGCTATTATTTTGAGAGGACCATGCACCGGGAGAGGTTGGAAAGTCTGAGAATCCGCCACATCCGCCACAAACCGATTGATAAACAACACCATTTTTATCAAAACGTGAAGTTCCACCGTCTACATGCTCATCTGCCTGATTACCTCCTAGATAAGACCCATACAATAATTGATTGAAGTTTCCTTTTAACACAAATAAATAGAAATCAAATCCATTTGGGGGTGTCGACTGAAAAGCATCAGAAGTAACTGGCATTCCTGAAAGCGGAGTTGCCTGCAAAATATTGGCACCCCAACCGGAAACATAGATATTTCCACAATTATCTACCAGAAAAGCTGCGGGAGACAAATGAATAGCAGTAGATCCGTTTCCAAATCGCGTTGAATTCATAATTGTTGTTAATGTGGGATTAAACTTGATTATGAAGTTATTACTATTTCCATTAAAGTAACTAGCATTTGTTACTGGTATGTAGCCGTTCCCAGCTGAACCAACACTTTGTCCGAGAACAAAAATATTATTATCTCTGTCGAATTCCACAAAAAAGACCTGATCATAACCGCCCTTACCCACGTATGTAGCTGCGGTAATTGAATTCCCAGCCGGCGCTAATTTCACCAAGAAACCATCAGTTGTTCCTCCTCCAAAAGTTGTTTGCCAAGTAGCGGAAATACCCGTTAAATTATTCGATTGTGTTCCTCCGGCGAATAAGACATTTTGGGCATTGTCGACTTTAATTGAATTGCATGCATCGCGCTGACTACCCCCGTAATAGGTTGAAAATAGCAAGGATGAAAATGCGGAAGAAAGCTTGAAAACTACCCCATCTTGCACACCACCAAAGGTTGCTTGCACCGGTGTCACCGTCGGGAAATTAGTTGACCGTGTACAAGAAGCTACTAATACGTTGTTGTTCGCATCTAACATGATTTCACCTCGAAATTGATCGCCATAGTTTGAAGTTAGACCACTGTAAAGGTTTGAAGCATTATAAGGCAAACTACCTTGTTCATAACTCACGCCATCGTTACCGTTTCCTCCAACAAACGTTGAGCCTAATAAATTATTCCCGTTGGCACTTAATTTAGCTACATAAATATCTGTTCCTAAGTTCTGAAAATAAACCCCGTTGTATAAAAAATTAGTTAAATATGCTGTATTTCCTCCGTTAAATGAAACATCATAAGCACCGGTGGTCGTTGGAAAATCATTACTAGACGTTGCTCCAAAGAAATATAGATTATCTTGGGCATCGCAAATCATACTGTGAACAGTTTCTGTTCCTTGATTGTTGTTGCCACCGCCAATAAAAGTACCCCAAATCATTTGGGTTCCGTCAGCTGAATATTTAGAGATGAACACATCCGTAATTCCATAGGAACCGTTTAGCATTGTAAAATTAGAATTGATATCGAATGCAAGCGTATTAGGAGTGGGGTAATCATTTCCATATACAGTCCCTCCTGAATAAGCTGTTCCATCGTTGCCATAAGTTGCTGTCATTCCAAAATTATCAGAATTGGCACCGTCATACGTTGCAAAAATTAATGTAGGGTCAATGATCAATTCCTGGTTCCTGTTGTATGAGCCTATCTTGAAAGTAACCTGATTTTCATTCAGCTCGAAATCACAAGCAACCTCCACTTTCTTTCCGTTTACTAACTGATATGCGAACGGTTTATGTTCTATAACTTGCCCCAATTCAGTTGATATGATTAAATTTCCTTTACTGTCAATAGTTAACTTTTTCTGCCCTGCATATTCGAGTTTGATTTGCGATGTTATTCCTCCTGGTTTTACTATGAATTCATACTTCATTTCATCGCCGCCTCCGATGTACCTGAGGTCCATTTTATTGTAGAATTCTTGGAGAGTTATTTCTTGATATCCGTGTACCTCAGAGGCCCATTTTGTCGGATCTTTACCCTTGAAAAAATTATAATATTCATTTGATTGACCTTTTTTATCAATACTGTATACCTTATTTGAACCGAGGAAATTCAAATGCACAAGGGTTTCTTTAATCTCTTCACTCGTGAAATCAGGATTTTTCATAGCATGCGCCTTTTGCATCGAAGAGTAGTCTTGAAGGTGGTAAATTAATTTATGCTGTTGAACCCATACCTTACCCCCATTCATATTTGAACGAAAAAGGACACCCTCAGGCCATTGGCCTTTATTTTCGAGCAATATTTTGTTCGATAAATTTTTATTTGGTGATGCATGTTGGTGACTATCCTGAGAGAAAGATGTGACAAGATGGAACAATAATGCGGCGGCTAGGAGAGACTTAAAATTCATTTTTATAAATTTGGCTTAAATATAAAGAATTTAGAAACAATATCATAAGATTTACTTAACATAGCCTTTGCGAAAGTTTTGATAATCAATAAAATTTTAAAATGGACGAAGAAAAGAGAAATAAAATCTGTGCACTATTCCAAATTGAATTTCCTATTATTCAAGCAGGAATGATTTGGTGTTCAGGTTGGAGACTTGCCTCGGCAGTTTCCAATTCGGGGGGCTTAGGAATTATTGGCTCAGGTTCGATGTACCCTGCCATTCTAGACGAACATATATCGAAATGCAAAGCTGCCACTGATAAACCCTTTGCAGTGAACTTACCCATGTTATACCCTGACATTGATAAACATATTGAAACAATCGTTAAACACAAAGTTCCCATTGTATTCACCAGTGCAGGGAATCCTAAAACCTATACAGAATATTTAAAATCACATGGTATTATAGTTGTGCATGTTGTTTCGAGCTTAAAATTTGCCTTGAAAGCTCAAGACGCAGGAGTTGACGCCATCGTAGCAGAGGGATTTGAAGCAGGAGGTCATAACGGAAGAGATGAAACCACCACCATGTGTTTAATTCCAAAAGTTGCTAGCGAAATTAGTATTCCACTCATTGCTGCAGGTGGAATTGGAAGCGGAAGATCCATGCTTGCCGCAATGAACCTAGGGGCTGATGGTGTTCAAATTGGAAGTCGCTTTGTAGCATCCATAGAGTCTAGTGCACACAATGCATTTAAAGAAGTTGTTGTCAACAGCAATGAAGGAGATACCCATTTGACCTTGAAAGAACTTACGCCTGTCAGATTGATCAAAAATTCTTTTTATTCCTTAATCGACAGCGCATATCAACGTAATGCGAGTAAGGAAGAATTACAAAATATATTGGGTAGAGGAAGAGCAAAAAAAGGAATGTTTGAAGGAGATTTAGTCGAGGGAGAGCTGGAAATAGGACAAGTCGCAAGTTTAATAAACGAAATTAAGCCTGCTGCAGAAATTGTTAAAGAAATTCTGTCAGAATATACAAAAGCAAAAAGTGAACAAAATAGCCTTAAATTCGCGTTCTGATGATAAATTTTGAACGATTTGTACTAGCTAATGGCTTAAAAGTACTTTTTCATAAAGATACTACTACGCCTATGGCGGTAGTTAATGTTTTATACGATGTTGGTGCGCGAGATGAAACTGAGGATAAAACGGGCTTTGCTCATTTATTTGAACACCTCATGTTTGGTGGTTCTCGTCACATTCCAAATTTTGATTCAGTGCTTCAAAAAGCGGGAGGTGAAAATAATGCTTTTACCAGCAACGATATTACCAATTACTACGACATTTTACCGGCTGAAAATCTAGATACTGCCTTATGGCTCGAAAGTGACCGAATGTTATCATTGGCCTTTACCCCTAAAAGTCTTGAGGTTCAGCGGAATGTTGTCATCGAAGAATTTAAACAGCGATATTTGAATCAACCTTATGGAGATATTTGGTTAGAACTTCGCCCATTGGCTTACATCGCTCATCCCTATAAGTGGGCGACCATCGGGAAAAATATCAAGCATATAGAAGACGCTACAATGAACGATGTGAAATCCTTTTTTTCAAGGTATTACTGTCCTTCAAATGCTATACTCTGTGTAGCAGGGAATGTGGAATTAGAGGATATAAAGCAAAAAGTGAACTATTGGTTTGGTTCCATTCCTTCGGGTAAAAAACTGCCAAGAATTTTAAATGCCGAACCTACGCAAAAAGATTATAGAGTAAAAACTATACTTCGAAATGTCCCTGCTGACGCATTTTATTTTGCCTTTAAAATGCCTGAAAGGAAAGATCCAGACTATTATATCGCGGATATATTAAGTGATATTTTAGGCAGAGAAAAATCTTCTACGCTCTACATTCGACTTCAACAAGAATTACGATTGGTTACTGAAATTTCTTGTTATATTTTTGGTTCATTAGATACGGGTCTATTTATTATTTCAGGAAAACTTGCTGAAAGTATATCATTTGAACAATTTGAACAAGAGTTCTGGTTAGTCGTTGACGAGTTTCTGAAGGAAAAGATCAATGAATCTGAGTTGATTGCAGTGAAAAATAAACTAAAAACTTCGAAAGCTTTCCAAGAACAAGGGCTGCTCAATAGGGCCATGAATTTGAGCTATTTCGAATTACTAGGAGATGCGAATGGCATAAACGAAGAATTTAGTTTGTATGACCATGTTAAAATCTCGCATATTAGTTCCTTCGCGAAAAAATGCTTGAAAAAAAATAATTGTTCCCTCTTAAGGGTCAAAAAAAAGTAGTATGCTGACAAAAAAAATTGGACATGGAACAAGTGAGTGTGTCGCTGATCGTTCCATTGCGCCTCCCATAAAGGATGAATTTAAAATATCCTTCGATACACCAGTAATTCGGACCTTGGAAGATAATTTGACGTTCTATTGGATGAAAAATGTTTTGAACGAAACCTCAAGAATAGATTTGTATTTCGATGCAGGTAGCGGATTTACTCAACCAATTATTGCATCAATTACTGCCGCCATGTTGTTATCTGGAAGCGATAAAAAATCTTCTCAAAAAATTCACGAACAATTAGATTTTTTTGGCGCATACTATGATGTTGAAGTGACACAGCACCATTGTATTGTACACCTCTATGCGCTGAAAGAAAATATTGCACAAGTTACAAGTACCTTTGTTGAAGCGCTGATGGATATGAATTGTTTAGCTAATGAGTTAAAACTTACTATCGACGAAAAAAGACAAAAATTTGCGATCAATTTACAACGTGTCTCCGCAGTGGCCCAGCGAAATTTCCAACAATTGGTGTTTAACGGAACTCCTATGAAAAGGATAATTCAATCTCGAGATTTTTCAAAAATAACAACAGAAAATATTCGACAATTTCATCAAAATAATTTTCTGAATGGACTTTCAAGAATTCATATTGTTGGAGATGTAGATGTTAATTCAATTTCGCTCATTACAGATCTTCTTAAACCCCTTGCTTCCAAAAATAAAAAATCAAAACCGCTGAGATTTGAAAATTTAAAAACTAGCATTCATTTACCAAAAAAAAATGCGCTACAATCTGCCATCAGAATCGGTAAAATATGCATGAATAAACACCATGATGATTTTATAGGTTTTTCCATTCTTTGCACTATTTTGGGTGATTATTTTGGAAGTCGTTTGATGAAAAACATTCGAGAGGATAAAGGCTACACCTACGGAATAGGATGTATGATTCAAGAACTTCCCGAAACCGGTATTTTTTTAATCGTTACCGAGGTGGGCGTTGATCAACGAGAACTTGCATTACAAGAAATCAAAAAAGAAATTGAAATTCTTCAAACAGAATTAATTCCGAAAACAGAATTGAACTTGGTCAAAAATTATTTGCTCGGTCAAGCACTTAAAGAAGCTGATGGTCCATATGCACAATTCGATTTATTTTTGGGCGTAGATATGTTTGGATTGGGTGTAAACTATTACGACAAATACCTGACAGAATTAAAAAAAATTAAAGCAATAGAGCTGAGGGAATTGGCCAAAAAACATCTCAATTGGGATGATTTTACCATTGTCACTGTTGGATAGCAACTTAATTTTTATTATTTCGTTATAATACTTCGTATTATGATGCGTTAACCACAGAGATGCAACTTCGGATATTGCTTGTATGTTTTCTTTTGCTTACGATTTCATTCGCACGTGCTAGCCATGTGATGGGTGGAGAAATAACTTATTCATGTATTGGCGGTAATACTTACATTTTTGAATTGGTTTTTTATAGAGATTGCAACGGCGCCGAAGTAAACACGATTTCTGAAAATATCAAAGTTTGGAATCATCCCACACTTTCATCTATAGATTTACCATTCGTAAACAGAATTGACATTTCTCCTACTTGCACGCAAGTAGTTGGAGGTCCGGCTCCTTTTGATTGCGGTAATGGTAGTGCAGGAGGAAACGGTATCGGTGCAATTGAAAAAATAACATACCGCAGCGCACCAATTGTACTTACGGGTGTACCACCACCCCAAGGATGGATTTTTACCTATGAAAACTTTTCACGAAGCGGAGCGATTACTAACATCGTTTCACCATCATCGTATGGCATCACCTTAGCCGCAAAGATATTTGCCATCCCAAATTTCAATGGAATTGGCTGCAGCGACTCCTCTCCAAAATTTCTTCAAGAACCAAATTTTGTCAGTTGCTCGGGATTTCCTTATGCGTACAACATGAATGCAGTAGACCCTGATTTAGATTCACTGGTATTTGATTTTGGTATTCCCTACAACAACTTTCCAGGAGCGACATTCTACAATCCTCCCATAGCACCTATTCCTGTTCCCTTCGAAACTGGATTCACTTATTCAAACCCTACACCGGATGCGACTTTAAATCCAACCAATATCGGTGCATCAATAAATCCAACCAATGGAGAATTAATATTTACAAGTTTCACTACAGGAACTTATGTAGTAAAAATCAATGTAAAATCATATCGGTCTGGAGCACTAATTTCAGAGGTGGAGAGGGAGATGCAATTGGTCGTTAATGCTTGTTCTCAAGCCAATAATGCGCCAATAATCAATGCACCTTTTGCGGGGGGATCATTTGAAACAACAATTGTTGCAGGAGATTTAATCAACTTAAACCTCACTGCCGAGGATACAGATTTGTTGCAAGATGGCACACCTCAAACGCTAATATTAATTGCTTCCGGACCCATGTTTGGCACTGGTTTTAACTCAGCCACTGGATGTGATATTGAGCCATGTGCGCAATTAAATTCCACCTTACCAATCGTAGCTTCTCAAAATGTAACTGCTAATTTTAGTTGGCAAACAGATTGTAATCACCTAGTGAATCAATATGGCATAGTTGCTGACATGGTCCCTTATAACTTTGTTTTTCGCGTTCAAGATGACTTTTGTCAAGTTCCAAAAGTAAGTTATGCCACCGTCACGATAAATGTTATGAATCCCGGTATAATTCCTGCGACAAGTTTCACCTGTATACAAACAGAGTCAGATGGAGATATAACCTTGAAATGGAATCAATCGACGAATATTGCCAATTCTTTTTATGCCTACAAATTAAAATCATTACAGGGATTAGATATCACTATCAATGATATTTCAATCACCTCTTACACGATTCCTGCCATTAATGCAGCACACGATTTCTTTATTGGCGTTCAATCTGGTTGTGACGGAAATACCGTTAAATATTCAGACACTCTGCAAAACATACATCTCGCATTAACTAATCCAGGTAACGGCATAGCGATTTTACAGTGGAATTTACCGACTAGTCCGCAGGCTGTCGGGATGAATGACTATGTCCAAATATACCGTCAATACCCTGTTGGGACCCTCACTTGGGTGGACAGTGTTGCGTATGGTGCCACACAATTTCTTGATACCATTGATATTTGTTCGGCCGAAATTGGCTACCAAATTATATTGCCCAATAATCCTTGTCCCTTTACTTCCAATACACCAACAGATATTTTTGAAGATCTGATTACTCCTGATATTCCAATTATTCTGGGTGTAGGTGCAGATACCATACAAGAAGGTAACGTTCTGCTCACATGGAATCAAAATGGGCAACCTGACACCTATGGTTATGTAATTTATACTTTTGACGAAAATGGCTTTCTCTTTGAATTGGATACCGTATGGGGTTGGGAAAATACCAGTTACTCGTACCCTGATGATTTAGGCAATGGCCCTCTATCCTATTCCGTGGCTGCGTTTGATTCATGCTCCACGACATCAGTTCCGGTTACCTATCAAACCTCAGCAAAAGCCTATATCAATAAAACGATGGTGTTGTCGAATACAATCCAGATGTGCGAGAAGACAGCAACTTTTTCGTGGACACCATACATTGGGAGAAATGTCGTGAATTATTACATTTGGAAAAAACAAAATGGCCTGTGGGAGAATATTTTTTCTACTACAGACACAACTGCCATTGTTGATGTCGAAAATGGAGAAAGTTATTGTTTTTATGTAGAGGCTATTTTCACAGACGGCTTTGGTGCTTTTTCGTCTCCCGCCTGTTTTGTTGTTCCTTCTCCTGGCATACCGGCATATCATTATTTCGAATTAGCGACGGTGAATGAAAAAGAGGTGGTGTTAACAGATTATGTGGATTCCTCCGTGGGGATTCAAGCCATTCAATTTGAGAAAAGACGCATAATCGATGGTGCATTTGAAGTTATAGCAACAGTTCCCGTAATTAGTGATTTCACCACTTATATTGACGAAGATCCGCTTGTTGAAGACTATTCCCAGGAATATCGGACAAAGTTTATTGACAGTTGCGGAGGCTTATCTAATAACTACTCAACTATTAATAGAACAATCCATTTAACGGGAGAAGCAGACGAATATGATTTAGTTAATTCTATCACATGGAGTCGATACGAAGGATTCAATGCAGGTGTCCACCATTACCACGTTTACAGATCATTGAATGGTGTTTTTGGCGACCCTCCGATTGCCAATATATTAAATACCGATAACAACCAGGAATTCTTCAATTTTGTTGATAATATCGCTGGTTTAATTGCGAATATAGAGTCATCTTCTATCGAAGAATATTCAAACGGGGCGATGTGCTATAGAATTATAGCAGTTGAAAATGAAGGAAATATTTATGGATTTCAAGATTCAAGTCAATCTAATGACTTTTGCCTAAATTATCGACCCTTGGTATTTATACCAAATGCTTTTACTCCCGGGGGCTTAAACCCAATATTTATTCCCGTCATAACAAATGTTTCGGAAATAAATTATTCCTTTGAAATCCTCAATAAATGGGGAGATGTCTTTTTTAAAACAAACGATATATTGGAGGGATGGAATGGGAAGATTTCCTCCAGTGGAAATGATGCTTCAAACGATACATATATCTATTTCATAAAGTATAAAGATCAAGATGGAGTTTCACATTCAAAAAGTGGAATGGTCAGTCTGATAAGGTGATGAAAAAGATTTTAATTATACAAACTGCATTTATTGGCGATGTCATCTTGGCTACTCCTCTTATTGAAACGCTAAACCACAATTTTTCGGGTTGCCAAATCGATTTCATGGTAAAAAAAGGGAACGAAGGCTTGTTAGTAGGTCACCCTTTAATATCGCATATTTATTCGTTTGATAAAGAAAATAAAGGAAGATCGCTAGTTGCAAACATTTCGGAAATTCGCAGAGAAAAATATGACCTTGTTGTAAATCTTCAACGTTTTGCCTCTTCAGGAATCATAGCAGGATTTTCTGGAGGAAAAAAAATAATTGGATTCAAGAAAAATCCGATATCATGGTTATTCAGCGAGAAATTCGACCATTCAATAGGAGATGGAGCACATGAAGTTGACAGAAATCTCTCCTTAATAGAATCATTTTGTCATGCGATTATTCGTAAACCAAGACTCTATCCTACGCAAGAAAACATTGAAAAAATACATCCTTTAATTTCAACACCATTTATTTGTCTAGCCCCAGCGTCAGTATGGAAAACAAAAGAGGCGCCCTTGGAAAAATGGTTAGAAGTAATTTCGGCGGTTGCTCATGATATGCAGATTTATTTGGTTGGCGCGCCTATTGACAAGGAGTTATGTGAGGATATACGCAGTAAAAGTGGCAGGTCTAATATAGAAAATCTGTGCGGTAGATTGACCTTAATAGAAACAGCCTCACTTTTTAGCTTTGCAAGACGTGTTTATGTGAATGATTCTGGTCCGTTGCATATTGCCAGTGCTATGAACACTCCTGTCACGGCATTTTTCTGTTCTACAGTTCCCGATTTTGGTTTTGGACCTTTGTCTGACGATTCGAAAATCTTCGAAGTAGAAAATTTATCCTGCCGTCCTTGCGGACTTCATGGTAAAACGGTGTGTCCTGAAGGACATTTTAAATGCGGAAAAGAATTGACTATCAATGTGTGAACAAGTATTTCTAAAACACACATAGATTAAATGTTCCTTTTAACGACCTTGATTATCATAAATTTATGAAAGAACCTCTTTCACTTTGTCAGCCGCTTCCTGCAATAATACTGCTGAGTGAACATTTAAACCAGATTCATCTATTAGACGCTTAGCCTCTACTGCATTTGTTCCTTGCAAGCGCACAATGATTGGAACTGGAATATTTCCAATGTTTTTGTATGCATCAACCACACCTTGTGCAACTCTGTCACATCTTACTATACCACCAAATATATTGATGAGAATTGCTTTCACATTAGGCTCTTTCAAGATAATATGAAATGCTTTCTCTACCCTTTCCGCATTTGCCGTTCCGCCAACATCTAGGAAATTTGCTGGATTACCTCCAGATAATTTGATAATGTCCATAGTTGCCATTGCTAGACCTGCTCCATTAACCATACAGCCCACGTTACCATCTAACTTAACAAAATTTAGTCCTGCTTCGCCTGCTTCAACCTCTGTTGCATCCTCCTCGGAAATATCTCTCAGTGCAGCATATTCAGGGTGTCTGAATAAACCATTCCCGTCTAAAGTTACTTTTGCATCTACGGCTATAATTTTATCATCTGATGTTTTGAAAAGCGGGTTAATTTCAAACATTGAAGCATCAATTCCCTCGTATGCTTTGTATAATGAAGAAACAAACTTTACCATTTGTTTGAAGGCCTCACCGGAAAGACCTAGATTAAAGGCAATTTTTCGCGTCTGAAAACCTTGAAGTCCAACTCTAGGATCAATCAATTCTTTGAATATTCTTTCTGGAGTGTGTTCGGCGACATGTTCGATATCCATGCCTCCTTCGGTAGAATATACAATCACATTTTTTCCTTTATCTCTATCTAACAATACAGACATATAAAATTCTTTCACTTCCGAAGGGCCGGGATAATAAACGTCTTGTGCGATAAGTACTTTGTTTACTTTCTTTCCTTTTCCATTCGTTTGAAGCGTGACTAAATGTCCTCCGAGAATTCCTTTTACCTTGTCCTCAACTTCATGAATACCTTTAGCAATAACAACGCCATTTGAGCCAGTTTCTTCAACCTTCCCTTTACCCCTTCCGCCAGCGTGAATTTGTGCCTTAATCACATACCAACTAGTACCTGTCTCATCAGTTAATTTTTGTGCTGCAGATACAGCATCCTCTACCTTATCAACAACCACACCTTCCTGAATGGTAACTCCATAGCTTTTTAAAATTGCCTTTCCTTGATATTCATGTAAATTCATTGTCTATTTTTTTGCTGTGTAAATGTACTTAATTCAATTGTTTCTGTATCGAGTTAATTAAATTATTTACTCTATTCTATTTTTCCAAGAGGAAACAATCTGTCTAGACTTAAATTCACTGGTTTTCCTATCGCAGATATCACTCCATATTTTATCAATAGCATGTTTGAGCGCACCTTCCTCTTCTTCCATGGCCGTATTTACAATTGTTGGATCTTTGAAATAATGGTTGATAAAGTTTGTGTCAAAATTCCCACTTCTAAATGCTTCGTGTTTCATCACATATTTTCCGAAATCCAAGGTGGTTTTAACCCCTGAGATTTGGTAATTTTCTATGGCTTCAATAGTTTTATCCATAGCTTCCTCGCGTGTTTCACCCCAAACCACAAGCTTTGCAATCATGGGGTCATAATAAATTGGAATCTCCATGCCCTCTAAAAATGCGTCATCCACACGGATATTTTTCCCCGCTGGAATTCTATATCTCTCCAAAGTACCTATGTCAGGAATAAAATTATTTAAGGTATCCTCTGCATATACTCTAACTTCGATGGCATGACCATTAATTTTAAGTTCGTCTTGTAATTTCGGAAGCCGTTCTCCTCGAGCTACCCTAATCTGCCATTCAACTAAGTCTTCGCCAGTTATTTCCTCCGTAACGGGATGCTCAACCTGTAATCTAGTATTCATTTCAAGAAAATAAAAATTCAAGTTTGCGTCAATAAGAAACTCAACCGTCCCTGCACCTTCATAGTTACATGCCCGGCACACAGCCACAGCAGCCTCGCCCATTTGTTTTCTCAATTCAGGAGTTAGTACTGTACTAGGAGCCTCTTCAATCACTTTTTGATGCCTTCTCTGAATGGAGCACTCTCGTTCAAATAAATAAACTACATTGTCATGTTGATCTGCAAATACTTGAATTTCTATGTGTCTGGGTTTATCCACAAATTTCTCAATAAACACAGCGTCGTCGCCAAAAGATGATCTCGCCTCATTTTGAGCCATTTGCATTTGTTCTTCAAAATCTTCTTCCTTATGAACAAGGCGCATTCCTTTCCCCCCACCTCCTGCAGATGCTTTAATTAAAATAGGGTATCCTACTTCTACAGCAATTTTCTTGGCTTCAGAAATATCAGAGATTGCGGAGTCAACACCGGGTACCAATGGCACATTGAACGCTTTTACCGCTTGTTTTGCACTTAGTTTGTCGCCCATCACCTCCATAGATTCGGGGGAAGGTCCAATTAATTTAATCCCCGCCTCCTTCACTTTCCTAGCAAACGATGAATTCTCAGACAAAAAACCGTAGCCTGGATGAATAGCATCTACTCCAAGTTCTTGGCAAATTGACAGAATCTGTTCTTGCTTTAAGTAGCTTTCAGAAGAGGGGCTTTTTCCGATATAAACAGCCTCATCCGCCTCCAGAACATGTGGGGCAAATTTATCTGCATCTGAATACACCGCAACACTTTTAATATTCATTTTTTTCAAGGACCTTATAACTCTTCTCGCAATTTCTCCCCTATTTGCTATCAAGACTTTTTTCATTATATTCTTAATTATGGTTAATTAATCTTCTTTTCTTGGATAATATCTTTAGAACCGATTACTTTATCACCCACTGGGACTTTTCTACTCGGTTTTTCGGGATTTTTCTTCCAATACTTCTTTTCCTTTCTAAATAAATCTAGTCCATATTGTAAAAGCATAAATTCTTTCCAATTTTGAAAATCTTCATGGTACGACAGCCCTACCCCTTGGGTATATAAACCGGAGGCATTGTCAGCGGTTGTAGCATTTGTAGAACTATTTGATGATTCATTGAATGCGTTCACACGGAAAGTTCCTTTTTCATTAACTAAATATTCAACATTTACGTCTCCAATGATATTATTAGTGGTTGCTGAATTACTTGTTTCACCTCCAGAAATTCCTCCAACACCGAAAGTTCCTGATACAATGAGTCGGTCTTTTAAAAATTGTGTTTTCATTCCAAAACCTATACTCGTTTCATTTAGGGTTTGGTCCTTACCATAATTGACGTTTAAATTGTATTTTCCGCTTATTTTTCCTAGTACATCGTTGATTTGAGTTTCGAGCATATCCAGTGCTGCAGATCCTCTTGCTGTAACAGAACCTTTTATCGGTTGAAACTTTTTAACTAACAATAGCGAGAAAAATTGACGATTCAATTCATCTTGATCCTCAGAAATTTTTCTAACCAGCGCTTTACCAGTTTCAGGTGCTTTTGGTGCCTCTATATTAAAACTAATTGCCGGTTGCAGTAATCTCTCTTTTAAGTTCAAATAACAAACTACATCTTGAGCAGCTAAAGTTTTATCTGTTAATTCTGGGGATAACTCTAACAATGAAACTCTTTTCATTGTAATTGATGTTCGAATATTGAGTTCAGCATCCAAGATATCTCCATTCCACTTTATGGTTGACCCTGAGACAATGTCAAATGGCTGTTTGAAATTTCCGAGAGCAAAATCATATTTACTTCCTTCACTTATTTCATATTTTCCAGTCAGACTAAGGTTATAAAATGGGTCGAGTTTTAGATTTAAGGAACCAAAGCCTCTGGCTTGAATTTGATCTCCTGTATTATTGTCAAAGATTAATTTCATCTCAGCATCTGTATTCACAATAAAATTCATGTCTAAATTAACCCCAGAGTTTGTTGAAGCAATTTGTTTTACTTTCTGTTCAATATCGCTTTTCACAAATGAAATGAAATCATCATCCTCCTCAAATTCCTCAGCTCCGTACATAGGGAAATTTATGCTAGTCCCTTTTTTTGTTTGAATATTTACTGCTATGTCAACAATCTCGTCTGATCCCGAAATATTTAAAGTACCCTTACCATAAGCTTTTCCGTAATAAGACTCACCCTCTTTGTATTTAGTATTGAGTACCATAAATCGATTTAAATTATTTACTCCTTTGAGGTCATTTTCGAAATCAAGTTGAACCTCATAATTAAAATTACTGAAGTTTTGATGGTTGACTGTTGCGGTTAAACGTGCTTCGTTGCCCTCGTCGTCTAGCACAGGTATGTAATTAATTTCGAAAACATCCTTTTTAATCGCGATAGGGCCGTTTATTCTGTATTTGACTCCCGTCAGGCCTACCAGCGCACTGCCATTTGTCAGATTTAACCTGCCAGCAAGTTGAGGGTTTGAAATATTACCTGTGACGTACACAAGTCCATTTAACTTACCATTTATATCAGAAACTAACTCAGGATCTAGAAATGCATTCGCAAAACGTATATCAGTTTTGTCAAAATTCAAGTACACATTTAATTTTTCTGTTGGAATAGAATAATTTCCGCCAAAATTAAAGGTTCGTATCCCCTTGTATAAAAGTGCCCCTGATAAATCTATCTTATCTTGTTTTGCAACTATTTTGGGACTGATAAATAGTTTTCCAACTTCTTCTCCATCAACGAATAAACTATCAATCACCGCATCACTCTCTATGATTAAGTTACTGTATGGATTGGAGACCGAGGTTAATCCAGACAAAGCACCTTCAATTTTTATATCTGACTGCAGCAATTCACTCATTTCGTGTAGATTCAAGTTGTTTACTTCTAAATTCAATTTATCGTAATCGTTGTTTGAAATACACCCATACATTTTTACACCTTGACTATCTCTTTTCAAACTTAAAGTGTCGATATTTAAACTATTGGATGCAACCGCTAAATGAGACTCTTCTGTAATTTCCCATCGATAATTTTTCAGTGAGAAAAAAGAAGGTTTTATGGTAAAACGTAAATCACTTTGGTCTACAACCATTGTTGTCCAGGCTAACTCAGAATTATCGGAGCCTTTAATATCCCATGTCAAACGGGATTCCAACAATCCATTTTTTCCAATATTAGAAAATGATAAATTGTCAAACTCAATGGAATCGTAATTAAATATACTAATCTTAGCATTGCCCTCAATACCGGAAGAGGAGATTGATTGACGCATATCAACTCCTTTTAAAACAATATTTTCAAATGAAAGTAAATCAGACGACATACTAATATTAACTTCTTTTTTTTGTGAGTTATACGATCCCTTAAAATTGGTTCCGTTATCAATTGTCAGTTCGGGAATAAATAAGGATAGCAATTCATTTACTTCACCCACGTTGATGTCAAATTTAACATCACTTTCTTTGAGCCGTAATGCCTTAGTTTTACTTACATTTAGGGAAGGGAAAACGACCGAAATATCCTCTATAAAATGTTGAATCACCGTGTTATAGTCAATTTTACCTTGTATCGATGAGGAGATCACATCGCTATTCAGAATAAAATTATCTGAACCATTTTTCCTATTTATCTTTAAGTCAAATACAGGTATATCAATTGATTTTTTGCCTTGACTCACTTTCGATGACGTGGTAAATAATGAACCCTCCATATTCTGAAAATCTTTACCCGTAGCATTCAGTGTAATATTTGCTGCAACTTGTATGCTATCATCCTCGACAAAACCTAGTTTACTCAGATGAGCATGCATCAAGTCCATATTAATTTTGTACTGCTGCATTCCCGAATATCTCGCATCTCCCGTCAGAATTACTTGTAAATTAGGATCTGATACCTCAATTTTCCCTAGAAAATTTGACTCATTTATACTAGGGGCCGTGATTTGGATATTATGATAGTTATACCCTTGGAAATAAAGTGATGAAATGTCACCAATAAAGTTTTCAATATTAAAAGCCGCCCCTTCTGAGAAGTTGATAGCGTCAAAACCGATGCGACCGTTTACAAGTCCTAAACTTTCGTTGGAGGCAAGTTTTGACATATTCACATCAACTAATTCGAGGATATTTCCATCATTTTGTATAACCGGAGATATAGCATATTTTCCACCCAAATCTGTGAACTCTATTCCTTTAGCAACTGATATATGACCACTTGCCGTGTTCAACTCATTTGCCTTGAAAAATATTCTTTTCTTTGACCCTCTGCATTCTACCCCTTTCAGTTCGATAAAACCAAGCATTTCTCTTAGTTCATCAAAATCGAACTTTTTAACATCTTTGGGAAATTTTATTCGAGATATTTCAGATAAATCAATGTATGAAGCAGTTATATTCGAAGAAAAGTTTTCTAAATTCTCGTTTCTAAAATCAGGTAGGCGGAAATTGCCACGGATAAACGTTTGATTAAAAACTCTAGCCTCAACATTAGAAATATTCAACCCCGCAAGCTTGTCTTTGATATCAAACTTCAACGTTACTATATCATCCATTCCTTCCAAACTTGGAACCCAAAGTGAAAGGTCTTTTAAAGAAACGAAGCTCGATTGGAAAGAGGCGTCCAAATATACCGAATCCTCAAAATGATCAAATGAAGACCAACTTTCATAATTGAGTTTTATATGCGATGCTTTTATATTTGATTCGGGAAGGGCAATAACCAATTTGTCTAATGAAATACCTTTTGGTCCTATCTTAACTGCAGAGGTAAACTCATTTAGCTTAAAACCACTTTTCTCGGATAAGGTTAACTTGTCTACTTGAAGTGATATGTCTTCATCTTTGATACTCAAGGAGGACAGATTGGCACTCACGTTAGTTAATTTCATATGATTAAAATCAAACCCAAAAGTTAGAGGTTTGCTAATTTCATCGTTGTATTGAAAGTCAACTTCCTGGAGGTTTATTCGCTCGATAGAAAGCTTAAGCGGTGGCGCTGTTGAAGGTTCGTCTGAGGAAAAATAATCAACAAGAAACTGATAATTCATTATTCCTTTGATATCTTTTGTCACCTTAACTGTTCCGTTTTCTAATTTAATCTCGCTTAGATCAAAAGAATTCTTATCAATATCGAAATCTTTAAGAGTCACTAGCAATCGTGGTGTATTGACCAAGGTATCATTTTTTTGATCCATCAACGTAAAACCTTCGATTGAAACCCGATCAAAAAATACTATATCAACTTTGTCTATTTCAATTTTAGTCTGCAATTCCGCGGATAGATAGGACGCCATTTGTTTAGCAAGAAAAGTCTGAAAACTTGGTGTTCGGATAGCGAAAGCAAATGCGATAAACAAAATGAGTAGCCACTCAGCAGTAAGCCCAAGTGAATTTCCCACATATTTCAGTAATTTTGTCATCCACTCGCAAATTTAAGAATCTTTTGACTGAAGATACAAGAATCATACTAGGAATTGAAAGCTCATGTGATGATACAGCCGTATCTGTTTTGAAAGGTAAAACAATACTTTCTAATATTGTTTCATCCCAACTGATACACGCCAATTATGGCGGCGTCGTTCCCGAGCTAGCCTCTAGAAATCATCAAGAATTTATCTGGCTAACCTTGGAGAAGGCGCTAAACGAATCAGCCATCAATATAGATCAGGTCGATGCTATTGCGGTGACGAAAGGCCCTGGACTTCTTGGTTCACTGATGGTAGGGGTTTCTTTTGCAAAAGGGCTGAGTTTAGTGCTTAAAAAGCCACTATTGGGAGTAAACCATATGAAAGCTCATATTCTGGCACATTTTATTGAAGATGCAAATACTACGAGTCCTGAATTTCCTTTTTTATGCCTCACCGTTTCCGGAGGCCATACACAAATTGTGAAAGTAGATTCTCCCATTGCAATGACCATTCTTGGAAAAACTATTGATGATGCCGCAGGCGAAGCTTTTGATAAAGCGGCAAAAATGCTTGGATTACCTTATCCCGGAGGTCCGCTTATTGACAAGTTAGCTCAATCGGGAAATTCACTGAAATTTACGTTTTCAAAACCTAAAATTAAGGACCTGGATTTTAGTTTTAGTGGACTTAAGACTTCTATTTTATATCAATTGAAAAAATGGAAGAATGATAATCCCTCTTTCATTGAAGACAATCTTGCTGATTTGTGTGCGAGTATACAAAAAACAATTGTAGACATTTTGGTGGAAAAATGTGTTTTATCCGCTCAACAAACAAATATTAAACACTTCGCTATTGCAGGGGGTGTTTCAGCAAATAGCTTACTAAGACAAGAATTCACAGCTGCTTTGAACAATAAAGGAATAAAAACATACATTCCAAAATTTGAATATTGCACAGACAATGGCGCAATGATCGCAATAGCAGGGAAATTTTTACTTGAAAACAATATAACAGAGGATCAAGGGTTTTCAGCGCAAGCACGAATTATTTTTTAAAAAAATATTGGAATTTTCAAATATCTTGTTATTTTCGTAATGAACATAACTTCATTATCATGGACGCACAATTAATTGAAAAGGAAGAAATTCCAACATTGACCTTTTTTGACAAAAATAAAGTCGATCAGCATCCGGACTTGATGAAACAAATCGAACGGGCCACAATCCTAGGTAATAATCATAGGAGTAAGGTGAGTATTTATTTTAAAGACGATGAAAACGTTAAAAAAGTAGAAACTACCATTTGGGCAGCGGGAACAAAATTTATTTGTTTGAAGGGTGGTATTTGGATACCAATATCAAGGTTGATAGAAATTAAGTATTGAGATGCTCAAACATTCACTGATTATCTTATTTTTCTTTATAACTAAATTTGGGATCGCACAAAATCACGTGAAATGGAATGCCAATTACAATCAAGACACTAAAGAAGTCCTACTGACGGGAAAAATTGAGGAGGGCTGGCACCTCTATTCTACTTCCACCCCTAAAAATTCGGGTCCAATACCGGTTGAGGTACTGTTAAATAAAAATAAAAATTACAAACAAATTGGTTCTGTGAAGGAACTATCCACTGCAAAGCTTATTTTTGATGTTAACTTTGGAAGCGACGTTGTCATTATTGAAAATGAGTACATAGCGGCTGTAAAAATTAAAGTGAAGAGGGATTGTAACGTAACTGGGGAGGTTTATTATATGATTTGTAACGATCAAATGTGTCTTCCTCCGATTAACATTCCATTCACCATTGACGTAAAATAAACTCTTTTTAAATGAAAAAATACCTAAGCATAACTTTATTTTTTCTACTGCAAAACATACTATTTGCACAAATCATAAATCATGAAGATGTAGTTAAAGTTAAATTCTCCCTAGAGCAAAAGGACAGTGTGGCGTTTGTAGTGGCCAAAATCAATATCATTCCTAATTGGCATATCAATTCGTTCAAATTACCAAAGGATTCCTATGCAATTGCCTCAGAGATAAAAATTAATCCTAATAAGAACTGTCAAGCCAAAGAAATAACTGAACCAAAACCTATTCAATTCACAGATGAATTAGGCGATAAGCAAAGTCATCATAAAGGTTCGCTAGTTATGAAAAGGAAAATATTAATTAATTCTGCTAGCGATTTTAAAGTGGCAGGTGTTTTTTCGTTTCAAGTTTGCGATGAAGCGGGAAAATGTTTATTGCCACATGAGTATAATTTTTCATTGAATGCTAAGGCTTTTGCCTCCCTTACCGAAAAAAATAGTTCGGATAGTTTAGAAAGTGCAGCGCAAGACGCTACTAGTGAAGCTAACACTGATAAAGCAAAAACAGACGTTAAAACAAGCATAAATACACCTGCCGAGTCGAAGAAATCGCTCTGGTTGATTTTCCTAATTTCATTTGCCAGTGGTTTCGCGGCCCTGCTGACGCCATGTGTTTTTCCAATGATCCCTATGACAGTGAGTTTCTTCACCAAACAGAGCCAAACCAAGGCAGCAGGTATTCGTAACGCCGTTTTATATGGGGTATCAATTATTGTTATTTATGTTATTTTGGGTACTATTGTTACCACTATTTTCGGACCATCAGCACTTAACGCGTTATCCACTAATGTGTGGTTTAACCTGATTTTCTTCTTGCTATTAATTGTCTTTGCAATTTCATTCTTAGGTGCTTTTGAAATAATGTTGCCTAGTTCATGGTTGAATAAAGCTGATAAGGCCTCGGAGAAAGGTGGACTTATTGGGATTTTCTTCATGGCTTTGGTTCTCGCTTTGGTATCCTTCTCATGCACCGGTCCCATTGTTGGAACTTTATTGGTCGAATCAGCAACGATTGGAGGTGTAGCCCCGTTTATTGGCATGTTCGGTTTTTCATTGGCCTTAGCATTACCTTTTGCCTTGTTTGCAGCTTTTCCAGGATGGATGAATTCGCTACCAAAGTCCGGCGGATGGTTGAATGTCGTTAAAGTAACCCTCGGATTTCTTGAACTTGCTCTTGCTTTTAAATTTCTTTCGAATGCCGATTTGGTTGTTCAAGCCCATTTATTAGAGAGGGAACTATTTCTAGCTATTTGGATAGGCATATTTACCGTTTTAACCGTTTATCTATTCGGGTTCATACGACTTCCTCATGACAGTCCGATTGAAAAATTATCTGTTGGAAGAACGATGATTGGCACTCTTTCTTTGATATTTGTAATCTATCTAATTCCCGGTATGTGGGGGGCTCCATTGAAGTTAATTAGTGGTTTCCCACCTCCAATATCATATAGTGAATCCCCTCGAGGAATTGGATCTTCGCAAAATGGCAATGGACATTCATCAAATAAGGATATGCATCTTGGGCCTCAAAATATCATGGTTTTCCATGATTTAGATAAAGCTGAGGCCTATGCAAAAGAGGTGAAAAAACCTCTATTTGTTGATTTTACCGGCCATGCATGTGTAAATTGTCGTAAGATGGAAGAAAAAGTTTGGGGTGAACCGGGTGTTCTTGAATTATTGAGAGATGAAATGGTAATCGTTTCACTCTATGTAGACGAAAAAACACCTCTTCCTGCTTCTGAACATAAAGAACTTGAATATGCCCCAGGTAAGACCATGAAGATTACTCAAATTGGACATAAATGGAGTTACCTACAAACCACTCGCTACAAAAGCAATACACAACCTTATTATCGTATGCTAGGACCTCAGGGCGAGGATTTAGATATCGGTTCTGCGGATTATGAACACCACGGAAATGCAGAAGATTTCAAAGCGTGGTTAGAAAAAGGACTGCAAGAATACAAGAATGCTAAAAGTAAAAAATAAGGAACATATCAAACTCAGTGATACATTTTTTTTTACTTTTCAATCATATGGACAGCAATGAAACTGTGCATTGCTGAAAAACCAAGTGTTGCAAGAGATTTAGCCCAAATTCTTGGTGCAAACACGAGAAGAGACGGATACCTCGAAGGTCCAGAATACTGCGTAACATGGGTGTTCGGTCATCTTTGCTCATTAAAGGATCCCGAAGATTACCTACCGAATTGGAAATATTGGAAGCT
>CAMDLY010000003.1 GCA_945902115.1 Lishizhenia tianjinensis
CCAAGTCGATAAATCTTCATAGAACCACGCAATTTTTCTTTTCTTATCGAAGTGCCAAGAGCGATTAGATGGTTTAAAATCCCATGCCTTACCTTTATCAAAATAAGGTTTGCAAAAAGTATAAAATTCTGCTTTGGACCACCTCTCCCCTGGCGCAGTACCAAGAAATACAAAATCTTTGGACATAACGCAAAAATAGGGTTCTAACCTCGCTAAAGTGGCATCAAGGTGCCATTGATTAAGTACGGAATTGAATAGAAGTGTATCGCTGCTATTTTTTTGTGAACGAGCAACAGATAGCCCCATCAAAAAAAAACAAGCCATCAAAAAGTAATTATTTGGCTTTTTCAAGTTTATTGCAGTATTTAACAGCATTCACTACATTAACGACTCCCCCGGTGTTACATTTATCAATCAACGATTTTTTTACCACGACAGATTTCATGATGGCCTCACGAATTTGTTTCAAAGATAAAGTTGGGTAGTATGATGCTAGCATAGCTGCCATTCCCGCTACCATTGGAGCAGCCATGGAGGTACCCTGTAAATTCATGTAGGAAGATTGAGGTACCGTATTATAAATTTCGCTACCTGGTGCAAAAACATCAACTTGTATTTTGCCATAATTAGAGAAACCTGCTATGATACTTTCGTTGTCGTTTCGTGTTGAAGCACCTACAGTTAAAATATGCGTTAACTCGCTAGTTTGAAAATCATACATTTCTGTGGGGAAATTTGGTTCTGCATCCACATCTTTACTGTCATTTCCGGCAGCGTGTATGAGTAAGACACCTTTCATATCTGCATAAGCCATAGCCTCATGTACCCATTCAGCTTTTGGTGAATATCCTTTCCCAAAAGACATATTTATAACTTTTGCCCCATTATCTACGGCATAACGAATCGCAAGTGCAACATCTTTGTCATGCTCATCTCCATTAGGAACCGTTCTTACCGACATTATTTTAACATTGTCTGCAACCCCTTCCACGCCTAAATTATTATTTCTATTGGCACCTATAATTCCAGCAACATGAGTGCCATGCAATGCGTCTTCTCCTTCAACATCTGGATTTCCATAATTCCGGTCATTTAAATCCTCGGGGTCATCGCCAATTACCGAGCGGTCGTCATAGCTTGGGTTTAAATTGAAATTAATTTGATCATTGATGTATTTCGCCGTTTCTGGATCTAATAAACCTTTTTTTAGCATATCTATATAAGGTTCAAAATTGGCCCTGTCGGCCTCTACTGAGGCAAGTACCTCTAAGTATAATTCATACTCGGTATCGGATTTAATCTCTTGCGGATTGATCCCATCATATTTAGGTGATAACTTGGCTAGGATTCTTGTTTTCTCTAACCTAGCCTCATTCAAGTTTTTTCCGTTTGAATTGCCCAGAAAATTCCAACCATGAACATCGTCAACATAGCCGTTTTTATCATCATCAATCTTATTATTCGGAATTTCTTTGGTGTTAATCCAAATTTTACCTTTTAAATCTTCATGCTCAATGTCAACGCCTGAATCAATAACAGCCACAATGACTTCATTAGATTTCTTTTTCTTAAGCATTTTGTATGCCTTATTGGTATACATCCCAACACCTTCTCCGTTATACCAATTTAAGGTTCCCGGAATTGCTTGTGCTAGGGCAAAACTTCCAATGTTGAAAGCGATAATTAGCGAACTAATCTTAAAAATAATTTTCTTCATAAAACTTATAAAACATGAATTCAAAAGTACAATAATTTGTTATTTAACTTTAAGTATCTTTTTAATTTTAAGAAACAAACGATATTTCGTAACTTTCGATACACGTTTGACTATGAAAAATTTCTTCTTTACTTTATTTGTTGCGTTTGGATCAATTTGTTTCTCACAATCCTTGAATTTGAGGGACTTTCTGAATAACTCAACATATGAGGGCAAAATACCCACAGCCCTTAAGAATAACTCCTCAAACAAGTTGCTGCTTGAGAGATTAAATATTGAAATTAAAAGCGAAAGTGATAATTGGATTAATTTTACCCTTGATGCTGCTACTTTTCGAAAATTGGTAAAAGAGAACGTATTGAGTAACCCTTATTTTGAATTTTCCCCACCTCATGCACTGGCAGACACTGCGTTGCATCGCCACAAAATAAATTTACTTCATCAAGGCATCAATATTGACACAAACTACACCGGAAAAGATGTAGTAATAGGTATCGTAGATCAAGGAATTGATTTTAATCATCCCGACTTCAAATTTGCAAACGGAAAAACTAGAGTTCTCCGATACTGGGATCACACTGTAAGCGGATCGAGTAATTCACCTTACGGGTATGGTATAGTATGGGACAGCAGTGCCATAAATAATGGATCGTGTACAAGTTTAGAGACGGGAACCTCTCATGGGACAACTGTTTCTGGAATTGCCACAGGAAATGCAAGGGCCAATCTTAAACATAAAGGTGCCGCTCCGGAGGCCAATATAGTTGTAGTAGAAACAAATTTCGCCATACCTAATTGGTCTTTAACGATTGCAGATGCGTGCGATTACATCTTCAAAGTAGCAGATTCATTGGGTAAACCAGCTGTCATCAATTTATCTCTAGGTTCTTATTTAGGGAGTCACGATGCACGAGATGCTGCTGCAGAACTTATTAATAGTTTATTGGATGAGCAGTCTGGAAGAATAGTTGTGTGCTCTGCTGGAAATTCCGGAGGAGTTGGTAAATACCACGTACTTCACGAGAACACGTCAGATACTTCTTTTGTCTGGAGCGTCAACAATCCAGGAAACACCTACGTCGGGAATAATAAAATCCTTTTCGACTTGTGGGGTGATACCACCCTGTCGAATTACCAATTTGCCTACGGAGCCGACCGACCAGGTCCAAACTATGGGTTTGTCGGTAGAACAAACTTTCGTTCTGCATTGAGCGATACTGGCGGAGTAGTTGTTTATGATACACTATTTAATGCTCAAGGTCAACGAATCGCGTGTATAGAGACCTGGCGCGAGATAGTAGGACAAAATTTCCATATGCAAGCTATTTTCCGAACCATAGATTCCCTTTCCTATTTGTATCGATTTGAGACATTTGGTGATGGAAGATACGATATCTGGGCAGGGGCATGGCAGCGATGCAGTGATTTTGTTACGCAAATACCACCGGATAGCCTTATGCCCTCTATTGTAAATTACATCATGCCAGATAGTCTACAATCTATAGTTTCTTCATGGGCATGCTCAGACAAAGTAGTAACAGTAGGTAACTTACAGAACCTTACCTCTTATATTGATAAAAATGGGAATACGCAAGTAATAAATACGCCAGTCCTCAAGGGGCAGCTTGCAGTTTCTAGTAGTAAAGGCCCCACTAGATTGGGTGTATTGAAACCGAACCTTACTGCAAGCGGGGACGTTAGTTTCGGAAGTAGCCCTCTCGCCTACTTGGCAAATAGTGCAAATAACAGCACTATTGATCCTGGAGGATTTCATTCTAAAAATGGTGGTACTTCGATGGCTTCTCCGGTTGTTGCGGGCTCTGCTGCTCTTTACCTCCAAAAGTGTAAAAATGCAAGCTATCAAGAGTTTATTACAGATTTAACAAACAGCTCAACAGTCGATACATTTACCGGTATTGTTCCCAATTTTGCTTATGGCAATGGGAAGTTGGATGCCCAAGAGTTGCTTTTTCAGAAACATCGACCGGTTAATATTTTTGGTGATAACGGAATTTGCCCAGGCGATGCCGCCCAATTATACTTCGTTACTTCGATGAATCCTGTAGTTCTCACACAATGGAGCAATGGCTCCTCTATACCAACTATTACCACTCCTTCACCGGGAGACTATCAAGTCACCGTAACGGATAACCTAGGTTGTAAATCACGTTCTCCCGTGAAAAGTGTGCTTGCTTTCCCCTCACCAATAGTTGATGCGGGACCGAATCGTACAATTTGTCCAGGAGATTCAATTATTTTTTCAGGCATAGGAAACGCACAAGAATACTTTTGGAACAATGGAGCCGTCAACGACACAACATTTGTGCCTACCTTGAGTGGATATTACTCGGTGGTTGGGATTGATATTAATGGTTGTTCTAGTGAAGATTCTACCTTATTGGATTTCTACTCTGTAATTTCCGTGAACTATGAAGAGTTAATTACAAGTGTTGACATTAGTGCTTCAGCTTTCAACGTTACTGGAGGAATACCAACTGGCGGGATATATAGCGGCCCCGGTATTATCGGAACTTCTTTTCATCCAGGACTTGCCGGAATAGGATTACATCCAATTGTTTATTCAGTCTTAAACAACAACGGATGTTACTCACGCGACACATCATACATAGAAGTAACCAACATTAATTCGTTGAACGATTTAACCAACAACATACATATTTATCCTAACCCAACATCTTCAACAATTAATATAGTAGCAAACGATTCATTTCAATACTTTTTAATCTCACAAGATGGAAAAGAGATTATAAATGGATCTTTTTATTTGGGATCAAATCAATTGGATTTAAGGAACTTGAATACAGGTTTGTATTTATTAAAAATGATAAACAATCATTTAGTTTACTCCATTAATATTTCAAAAATTGATAAAGAATAGCATTTTCATTTTATTATTTTTATCTTTAGTAGTAGACGTAATTGCTCAGAAGAAAGAATCTGACTATAATTCTTCGGGTGTTTTTTCGCTTGGTGGTAGATCCACTATTAGTTTATTTAATGATATCTCTTCGAGTTCCTATGGTACAGGATTTGGAGGGAAATTCCGCTTACAATTCGCAGAACGCATTAATTCAGACTGGTTTTTTGACTATTTAACGAGTGACATTGGTAATCAAATTTCCCGTACGGATTACCACATTGGCTGGAGTGTTCTAGTATATCCAATGCATGAAGTTTGGCTTCTAAAACCATATATTATTGCTGGGCATTGTTTTGATTACACCCATATGGTTGAAAACATGAATACGTCAAATTATGCTGAACGATGGAGCTCTGCAGTTCAAGGAGGGATAGGAACGCATATTAGATTAACAGAAAGACTGGATTGTTCATTAACTGGACAATATATGATGCACTTAGGCAATCATTTACATCCTGAATTTTCAGGAAGTCAAGTCCTTTTTCACGAGGAAAAAGGAGCAAGCTCGGAAGGTCATTTGCTAACTACCTTAAGTATCAATTATAAAATTGGAAAATTATGGTAAATTATAGTGCTTTGTTCTTTATTATTTTTCCGTTTTTTAATTTTGCTCAAGAATTACCTGGCTATGAACCAAATTGGGGACGCCGCGATCGACAAACAGAAACACCTCAATTTTTCACTCCTCGGTTACTAAAGGCATCGGCCACTATTTCACCGGGTATAATGCTTAACAATCATGCAAGTTCAATAAACTTATCTGGATTTTTAGAGTATATTATTGAGGATGCTTACAGCCTTAGAGGGGATGTGTTTCAATTTATTGACGCCAACTATACCACTAAGTCTTTAATTGAACCAATTTTTCAAAATAGGTTGTTTTTTGGAGCATTTAAACATTTTGGAAAAAACAATTTGAAACTCTATTCAGGTTTACAGATGGGGACTACCATTACAACCTACAACCAAAGTTGGTTTGCTGGAAATAGAACATACGTGTCTCCCTCCTTTGCTATAAAAAGTGGCATTTCTTATTATGTTTGGAAATATTTCAACTTTTTTGCTGATTTTACTTACGTTAATTCAATTTTAAGAGGAACGAGTTTTGGTTCCCATAGAATGGACGAATTAATTTTTTCAGCCGGTTTAGGATTTCAAGTTCCCTTAAAAAAGAAACGTTCCGAATCCATATAGACCGGAACGCTTAAATTTAAAAAAAACTTGATTATCTCGTTGGAGCTTCGAAGCTCTGAGAAATGGCCGCTTTATCCAACACTAACTTAGATCCTTCTGATTGAAAAAGGACCGTAGTATCTCTAATCTCTAAAATTTTCCCGTGTAATCCTCCAATAGTGACCACATTGTCACCAGTCTTTAGATTTTCACGAAATTTCTTAAGTTCCTTTTGCTTTTTCATTTGTGGTCTGATCATAAAGAAATAAAAAACCAGAACCATCAACCCCAACATTACTAACTGCGCCATACTATTTATTTGTTTTATTTTAATTTACCAATTATCCTCAAAATTAATACAGGTTCTTGACAATTCGACAAAACCGTTACTGTTTTTTCAAATTTATTTGAACCGAAATTCTTTGTATCAATTGAGGCCTTTATTTGAAATTCCTCACCCGGGGCAATTCCATTCTTTGGAGCCTTCGTTGCATCGGTGCAACCACATGATGGACTTATTTCGGCAATTTGCCAAATATGTTTTCCTACATTCTTGCAACGAAAAGTGGCACTTACTTTTTCACCCTTTTTTACTGTTCCCGCATCAAAAATAGAATCGTAAGTGATTACTGTTTTTTGTAGCTTACTGATATCTTTAACTTTCTCTATCCGTTTCTCTTGTTTAAACTCATCCTCTGTTTTTTGCTCACAAGAGGAAATTAGTGGAAAGAGCAAAGTCAAAGCAGAAAAAATAAAGATATTTCTCATTTCATTTCGCCTTGAATTCTCAACATCAATGGATACGGAGAAGTATTAGCCTCTATTTTTATATACTTATTAATTTTTTTCGTAGATAATTCTGCAGTTTTTACCTTTCCTTCAATCACATAATAATCTCCCGGTGCTATCGGATTTTCAGGTAATTTACTTGTTTCTGTACAGCCACAGCCAGCCTTTATTCCTGCAATAATTAGGGGTATTTTTCCGGTATTGGTAATTTTAAATTTGGCATTGATCACATCGCCCTTTACGACATCACCCGCCTGAAAGACGGAATCGCTTGAATTAATGGGTGTTTTCCCTGTATAAATTGGTTCAATTTTCACGCTTGTTTTGTCCCCAAGTTCAGCCTCAGAAACTTCCGTATCGCACGAAACAGCAAGCATCGTTAGCGCGATAAGAAATAGAATTTTTTTCATTTGTTAATTATTAAGTAAACCTCTTCCCACTTTAACTATTTTCCCATCTTTTTTTAATAAATCGATGGCTTTATCCAAAATGCCGTTTATAAAGATATTGCTTTTTGGAGTGCTGTAAAACTTAGATATTTCGATATATTCGTTCAATGTTACCTTCGTAGGAATCTCAGGGCAAACTTGAAGTTCAGTAATACCCATTTTCAATAGGATGATATCCATTGTAGCAATACGATCCAATTCCCAGTTATCAGCAAGTTCTGTAATTAACGCATTATTCTCATCGTCTTTAAATAAAGTTTCCTTGATTAAAGAGGTGATAAATTGCTTCTCATCATCATTTTCCTTGTAAAGAGGTAAAATATCGAAAGAATCTTTATTTGGACTCCATGTCTTTAGGGCTTTCAGCACCATTGAGCAACATAGATCAATATCATCTAACCAGTGAATACTTTTTTCTTCAAGATAGTTAAATAGATAATCACTATTAATTAATTCATTTTTAAATAGTTGTATAGCGAATTGCTTGTCCTCATCTTCTCCTGAAAGACCATTATTCATGAATTCAAAGTATACTTCTGATCCAATTATTTGGAGATACATTTTTCTAAAAATCTCCTGATTTTCCGCTCCAATCCAATTCACTTTTCTTTTTTCACTCAACTTTCTTAAGTTTGGATTAGCCTCTAAAGAGCGAATAAGTTTATTATCAACAAATTTTCGGTTAGGATTCAAATCTTCTTCGTTAGGTCTTATTTTTTTCTTCCTCTCCTCTATTTTATTCTCGGCTGCCCTTTTAAGTTCTGGCAATGTCAATAATAAATAAATATACAAATCGTACATCCTTTCAACGGACAGCAATAATTCCATCTCAGCCTTTAACACATCTTTTTCTCCCGACTGATAAAAGGCATATAAAATTTGAAGCACTTTAATCCTTAGGTGTCTTCTATTTAGCATGAGCTTGTTTTGCTTTCATAATTCGTTCTTCTGCCATTTGGCCAGAAATTTTGTACGTGGGGATATTTTCTGATTTTGATCTACTTACTATGTTTAGGATAGTATTATAAATTTCTTGGGCTTTATTGTGAGACCATTGAGAAGAGTATCCTTTTACCTCAGAAAAGCAATTAATAACCCCTCCTGCGTTGATTGCATAGTCTGGCGCATAAATAATGCCTTGACGCATAATTTGCTCGCCATGTTTCGCCTCTTCTTTCAATTGATTATTTGCTGCCCCAGCAATAATAGAACATTTCAATTTTGATAAGGTCTCATCGTTTATTGTAGCCCCGAGGGCGCAAGGTGCATAGATGTCGATGTCTGTGTCATAAACATTACTGAGTTCAACAATATTTGCCTTGTATTTTCCGGAAACTCTTGCCAACGCATCTTGTTGAATATCGCTTACTGACACAATAGCACCCTCTTCAGTAAGGTGTTTTACAAGATACTCACCCACGTGTCCGACTCCTTGAACCAATACTTTCTTACCCGATAAACTATCTGTGCCGAACTGAATTTTTGCACATGCTTTCATTCCAACATAGACACCATAGGCAGTTACAGGAGAAGGGTCACCACTTTTTCCCGGTAAACCAACTACATGATTTGTTTCTCTGCTTACATGTACCATATCGTCAGGTGAAATTCCAACATCTTCGGCGGTAATATAATTTCCTGATAAACTATTAACGAATTGACCAAACCTTCTAAAAAGGGCCTCGGATTTCATTGTCTTAGAATCACCGATAATTACTGCCTTCCCCCCTCCTAAATCAAGTCCGGTGATAGAATTTTTAAATGTCATCCCACGAGAAAGTCTCAATACGTCATTTATCGCTTCCATCTCATTTTGATACATCCACATTCGTGTTCCACCGAGAGCTGGGCCCAACGTAGTGTCGTGGATTGAGATTATTGCTTTTAAACCTGAATTAGCGTCTTGACAGAATAAAATTTGTTCATGCCCCAGATTACTCATCTGACGTATAACAGGATTATCTGTAAAATTCTCAGCAGTTATGGAGCTAATTTCAGACATCTACACTTTAGTTCGTTAACCTATCGTTTGAATTTTTAATTTTACACGCAATTCAAACGTTGGCAAAAATAGGAATTATTACATGAAGTCTCTGCAATACCTTAACAAATATTTATGGAAATATAAGTGGCTTTTTCTAGCAGGAATACTTTTTACCCTGATAAGCAATTACTTCGGAGTAAAAATGCCGATTTATGTAAAGGAAACTGTCGATGATCTGATGAATTCAAAAGGCTTGACAAATTTTAATGATGCTCTTATATTATCGCTTAAAGTTGGGGGAATATACCTTTTGCTGTCTTTAATGAAAGGTTTTTTTCTTTTCCTCATGAGACAAACGATCATTATCATGTCTCGACACATTGAATATGACTTAAAGAATGAAATTTATTCGCATTACCAAACGTTGGATTCAGGGTTTTACAAAAAAAATGCTGTAGGTGATTTGATGAATAGAATATCGGAGGATGTCGGCTTAGTCAGAATGTATCTTGGTCCCGGTATTATGTATACAATAAACCTCATTGTTCTATCTACTATGATTATTATACATATGATCCAGATAAGTCCATCCTTAACTTTTTATGTACTACTCCCTCTTCCTCTCATGTCTTTTTTGATTTATAAAGTTTCTAGTAAAATAAATATGCTGAGCAGGAAAACGCAAGAGGAACAATCAAAATTGTCATCGATTGCTCAGGAAACATTTTCTGGAATTCGCGTAATGAAGTCCTATCTTGCTACTTCGACCCGATATAAATTATTTGCCGACGCTTCCGATTCCTATAAAATACGAAATATGAAACTAGTAATAGTTAATTCCTTGTTTTTGCCAACCATGCTTTTTTTAATTGGTGTGAGCACCCTGATTGCTATTTACCTTGGTGGCATAATGAGTTATCAAAACGAAATTTCTTTGGGAGGAATTGTGGCTTTCATTTTCTTTGTGACCAACCTAACCTGGCCTTTCGCGAGTATCGGATGGGTAACCTCCATTATTCAAAGAGCAGCAGCCTCACAGCAGCGTATCAACGAATTCTTATCTCAAGAGCCAGAAATCAAAAACCCAAGCACGGAATCGTTCGTTTTCCGTGGAGATATTGCCTTCAAAGATGTAAACTTTACCTATCAAAATACAGGGATTCATGCACTCAAGAACATCGATTTCTCCTTAAGCAAAGGTGAGACATTGGCGATTGTTGGTCAAACCGGAAGCGGTAAAACCACCATTTTAGAACTTATTACCCGGCAATTTGATAACGACTCTGGTATGATTACTGTTTCTGGGGAATCCCTTAAAAATATTAATTTACAGGATTTCAGGCAGCAATGTGCAGTCGTCCCACAAGATGTATTTCTGTTTTCGGATACCATAGCTAACAATATTACATTTGGTGTGTCAGAAAATACTGGTCAGGAAGAGATTGAGTATTATGCAAAGCTCGCGCATGTCCATCACAATATCGTTGAATTCCCGGATACTTACAATACTTTATTAGGTGAAAGGGGCGTAAATTTAAGTGGTGGTCAAAAACAGCGTATCAGTATCGCAAGGGCATTGATGAGAAAGCCAAAACTCCTTTTATTAGACGATTGTCTTTCGGCAGTTGATACCGATACCGAAGAAATTATTTTACATAACTTACAAAAAGAAAGAAAAGGTAAAAACACCATAATTGTGAGCCACCGAATTTCTACAATTCGTCATGCAGATTACATATTGTATTTAGAGAAAGGCGAAATAATTGAGCAAGGCACCCACGACAACCTATTAAGATTAAAAGGCAAGTATGCTGAAATGTATAGGAATCAACTCGATAAAAATTGATTAAAGCTCGTCAATTAAATCATTAAGCTAACACAACATTGTTTATATCTAATTTACATTTTAAAATCATCACTTGCTCGGAATTGTAGGTTTGATTAAACATATAAAACAATAATTATGAAAAAACTAGTTTTATTAGCAGGAGGAATAGTGTTAAGTTCGACATTATTTGCCCAAAAACCATCTTCTGATGTGAAATATACATTAGAAGGAAACATTAACTATGATGCAACTAACGGTATTAGTTGGTCAGCACCAAATGTTAGAGCTCGTTACTTTATAAATGACAACATTGCGGCTCGTGTGCAATTAGGCATTGGTTCAACTAGTGACAAAACCTTATATTATGAAGGTGGAACAGGAACAGGAACCGGTTTTAATACTGATAAATTTTCAGGCTGGAGTGCTCAATTAGGTGCTGAATATCACCTATCAGGAACAGATAAAATGTCACCATATTTTATGGGCGCTTTGAATTTTGGAGGAGGAAGTACTTCTTACAAAGGTGAAAATAATGATGGAACTGATTTTGTAGCTGGCGTTTCCTACGAAGGAAAAACATCGACTAGTTCATTTGGATTGGGAATTGGTGCAGGTATGGATTATTATGTATTTGACAACGTATATCTTGGTCTGGAATTAGGATGGGGTTGGATTAACGATACAGACAAAGGAGGAAGTACTTCTTACACAATTGGTGGCACAACAACTGAAACTGATACTGATCCTGCAGGAAGTTCTTCAGCAATGGGAACTGGAGCGATGAATACATCATTCAGAATCGGTTGGAGATTCTAATTAAGTTACAATTAGATAATTAAAATCTCCTTCGGGAGCTTTTTTTTTATCCTATCAATTGCTGAAACAGTAAAGAATTCGGCTGTAGGTATTCAAAATCAAATCCTTTCTCTTCTAATTTGTGTTCGATGGAAAGTCGATCATTTCTATGGCTTGTTTCTATGCCAACTACGGCAGGGCCGCTTTCCCTACCTGTTTTACTAGAGAATTGAAAATATACGATATCATCTGTAGGTCCTACCACGTCTGACACAAATTCTTTCAGAGCACCTGGTCGCTGCGGGAAACGAATTAAGAAATAATGCTTTAATCCCTCGTAAAACATCCAACGCTCTCTGATTTCCTCTGTTCGTGTGATATCGTTATTTCCCCCACTCACCACCACTACGAGTGTTTTACCCTTAATTTCTTCGGGATTTAATTGCTCCAATGCAGCCACAGTCAATGCTCCTGCTGGCTCTACCACGATTCCAAACTCATTATACAACTGCAAAATAGTACCGCAGATTTTTCCTTCATCTACCAACATCATGCGATCCAACTTGCTTTTACAAATTTCGAAATTGAAGTCCCCCACTCGCTTTACAGATGCTCCATCAACAAACTTATCAATATCGCTAAGCTCTATAGGTGCTCCATTTTTCAATGCTTCTGTCATGGAGGGCGCGCCCGTTGGTTCAACACCAATGACTTTAGTTACAGGTGAAATTTCTGATAAAACACTACATATTCCTGCAGACAAGCCTCCCCCACCAACGGGAACCAACACCATATCGGGTGAAAACCCTAATTGATTGAATAATTCAATACCGACTGTGCCTTGTCCGGCAATCACCCACTCATCGTCGAAAGGAGGAATGAAACAGAATTCTTCTGCAATTGCTTTTTGTCTTGCTACCTTGTTTGCAGCATCAAACGTGTCACCCACCAATAAAATAGTTACCCACTCCTCTCCAAAATTTTTCACCATGCTTATTTTCTGCTTTGGTGTTGTCTCCGGCATCACAATAGTTCCTTTCACGCGCATTTCTTTGCAGCAATAAGCTACACCTTGCGCATGATTACCTGCAGAAGCGCAAATCACCCCTCTACCCTTTTCATCTGCTGTCAGTTGGGACATACGTGCAAAAGCACCACGGATTTTATAGGAACGCACCGTTTGCAGATCCTCACGCTTGAGATAAATTTTAGCTCCAAACCGTTCAGACAATTTAATGTTGAATTCCAAGGGCGTCTCGCGAACGTAATCTGGAAATTGTGATTTTATGAGTTGGCTTCTGTTCATGTTATTGTTTCGGACGTAATTCACGCACAGCTCTACCCGCCTGCCACAACTCGGACTCGCGAATTTCTTTCAGCTCTTCTTCCAGTTTTTCTCGGTAATCGGATTTACTACCTTCCTCTATTACACGCTTGGCTTCTCTTCCAGATGCAACCTCTTCATACAGCGAACTAAATACCGGCAACGCGGCATCTCTGAATTTATTTTTCCAATCCAAGGCTCCTCGCTGTGCAGTAACAGAGGTGTTGGCATACATCCAATCCATTCCGTTTTCGGCAACTAATGGCATCAAACTTTGGGTAAGCTCCTCCACAGTTTCGTTGAAGGCCTCCGACGGAGAATGTCCGTGACTTCTTAATACTTGGTATTGCGCTTCAAACATTCCAGCTAAGGCACCCATTAGTATACCTCTTTCACCTGTCAGGTCTGACAATACTTCCTTTTTGAAGTCTGTTTCAAATAAATACCCCGATCCCACACCAATTCCTAAAGCTAATGTTCTTTCTTCCGCATTTCCCGTATAATCTTGGTAAATAGCAAAACTTGAATTGATTCCCTCACCTTTCAGAAACAACCTTCTCAATGAGGTTCCAGACCCTTTCGGCGCAACTAGCACAACATCTATATTTTTTGGCGGGACAATGCCTGTTTGCTCGTAAAAAGTAACACCAAAGCCGTGAGAGAAATAGAGTGTTTTTCCCTCTGTTAAATTTGTTTCAATGGTTTTCCAAGAATCGATTTGGCCAGCATCAGACAATAGATACATAATCACAGATGCCTTATTACATGCCTCATTGATTTCCAACAATGTTTCACCTTCCATCCATCCATCGGCAAGTGCCTTATCCCAGCTTTTGCCTCCTTTACGCTGACCGACAATGACATTAAAACCATTGTCACGCAAGTTCATCGCCTGCCCTGGGCCTTGAACACCATAACCGATAACGGCAATAGTATCATTTTTTAAAACTTCCTTCGCTTTTTCCAAGGGGAATTCTTCTCTCAATACCACGCGTTCCTCTACTCCTCCAAAATTTATTGTTGCCATAATTTATTTAATTTATATTTTACTATTCTACATGAATCAAATTTCCTTCAAGTAATCTTCTAAGGTTTTCATTGGTTTTGAAATCGCTACTCTACCTGATTTAGCAAATTCAAGTACACCGAAAGCCTTTAAATCAGCAAATAGCGCATTTATGTCCTCGGGTCTACCTGTTTTTTCAATGGTCGTAAATTCAGTACTTAAGGACAATATTCTTGCGTTGTGCTGCCTCAGTATTCGTTCGATTTCCTCGCCTTTGTCTAAATTGGTAGGCAGCTTGTACAAAGCCAATTCTTGGTATACTACTTCTGCATCTGCATGATAAAACGCTTTTAATACATCTACTTGTTTCTCAATTTGATTGACCACTTTGATAACTTGCTCCAAGGAGGTATTCACAACAATCGTATACCGATAAACTCCAGATATTTCGCACTCAGAGGCTGTAATGCTCTCTATATTCAAGTGTCTCCGCGTGAAAATAATGGTGATACGATTCAATATCCCAATACTATTTTCTGTAAATAGTGATATGTTATACGTTTGCTCCATGTCGTTCACTTAAAATGATTTCTGATACCGAGGCTCCTGTTGGCAACATAGGAAAAACGTTTTCCTCTTGTTCCACCATAACCTCCAATAAATAACTTTCTTTGCTAGCTAACAAGGTGTTTACCCCATCTTTTAGTTCATCGCGTTGGGTGACTTTGTGGCCTTTGATGCTATAACCTTCAGCGATCTTTAGGAAATTTGGATTTTTGATATCCGTGAATGAATAGCGCTTGTCAAAAAACAATTGCTGCCATTGGCGAACCATTCCCAAAAAGTTGTTGTTTAGAATGACAATTTTAACGGCTATTTCCGCTTGTAAGATCGTCCCTAATTCTTGAATGGTCATTTGAAATCCACCGTCTCCAATAATCGCAATTACTTCTTTTTGTGGCATTCCCAGTTTCGCTCCAATGGCTGCAGGCAATGCAAAACCCATGGTACCGAGTCCTCCAGAAGTGATATTAGAATTAGGTAACTGATACTTGAAGTACCTAGATGTAATCATCTGATGCTGACCAACATCAGTAACAATAATCGCATCACCTTTTGTAGTTTCTGAAATTAAATGAACCACCTCAGACATTTTCAATTCGTGTCCTTTTGGGTTCACGGCATCCAAGATAACTTCGTGCACTTCCTCTTGCTCCAACTTTCTAAATGCTTGCAGCCAGTTTTCGTGTGATTTTTGTAGAATCAAGTTTGACATAAAATGAAGAGCTTCCTTTGCATCCGCATGAATTGCCAAATCGGTTTTTACAATTTTATTCAATTCTGCCTTGTCTATATCAATGTGTATGATCGTGGCTTGTTTGGCATAGCGAGAAACATCTCCTGTTACCCGGTCATCGAAGCGCATTCCAATGGCGATAAGCACATCGCATTCATTTGTCAATATATTCGGGGCATAATTTCCGTGCATGCCTAAGTAACCGACATATTTTGGATGATCGGCAGGAAATGCACCTAATCCCAATAAGGTAGAAGCAACAGGAATTCCTGATTTTTCGACAAATGCTAGTAATTCGTTCTCTGCTTCTGCCAGCAAGATACCTTGACCAATCAATAGGTAAGGTCTTTCAGCTTGATTGATTAATTCTACGGCTTTCTCCAGTAGAGCGAAATCAGTTTTTGGATGAGGCACATAACTTCTTACGGAAGAACATTTCTCGTAATAAAAATCCAATTTCCCGAATTGAGCGTCCTTTGTTATATCAACTAACACGGGTCCTGGTCTACCTGTTGAGGCAATATAAAATGCTCTGGCAAGCGCCGCTGGAATATCCGCAGCTTTCGTTACTTGAATATTCCATTTGGTAACAGGCATGGAAATACCAATCACATCTGTTTCTTGAAAAGCATCAGTCCCAAGCAAATGAGAGGCTACTTGTCCTGTAATACAAACAACAGGGGTAGAATCAATCAAGGCATCAGCCAATCCAGTAATCAAATTTGTTGCACCCGGTCCGGAAGTCGCGAAAACGACACCCGTTTTTCCACAGGCCCTTGCGAATCCTTGCGCCGCATGAATTGCTCCTTGTTCGTGTCGCACCAAAATATGATTGACATCCTCCTTAAAATCATATAGTGCATCGTAAATGGGCATAATCGCTCCACCGGGATAACCAAAAATTGTCGTTACGTTTTCCGCTAGTAACGAACGAATAACTGCTTCAGCGCCTGAAATTGGTAAATTGCTCATACTTCTTTATAAATCGGTTATACATCCCAAGGATGCGCACGAAACATGTTTCGCATATTTGTATAAAACTCCTGATGAAACTTTCAGCTTGGGTTGTTTCCACTCCTCTTTCCGCTCTTTCAACTGAGCTTCACTAACTTCTAGAATCAATTTATTTTCAAGGGCATCAATGGTAATCATATCACCGTCCTTTACTAAGGCAATTGTACCGCCATCGTATGCCTCCGGTGAAATGTGACCAACAACAAACCCGTGTGTTCCCCCCGAAAAACGCCCGTCTGTTATCAAGGCCACAGAAGAACCCAATCCTGCTCCGATGATGGCAGAGGTAGGCTTTAACATTTCAGGCATTCCTGGTCCTCCTTTGGGGCCGCAATAACGAATCACGACAACATCACCTTCTTTTACTTTTCCTTTCGAAATACCTGCAATAACATCGAATTCATTATCGAATACCACTGCTGGTCCTTGGAAAAACTCCCCTTCCTTACCTGTAATCTTTGCTACCGAACCTCGTTCAGCTAAGTTTCCAAAAAGTATTTGGATATGACCAGAATCTTTTAGTGGATGCTCAAGTGGAACAATTACCTTTTGCCCATCAATCAGCGAAGGAACCTCAGATAAGTTCTCAGCCAGTGTTTTTCCTGTCACAGATAAGCAATCGCCGTGTAGTAGCTTCTTTTCCAATAAATACTTCATGACCGCGGGAGTTCCTCCTACGCGATGAACGTCTTCCATGAGGTATTTTCCGCTGGGCTTTAAATCAGCAAGCAAAGGAATACGGTTGCTTATATCTTGAAAATCTGCTAGTTTCAACTCTACTCCCACCGCATGTGCCATAGCCAATAAATGAAGCGTCGCATTCGTTGAGCCACCGAGAGCACAAAGAATTACCATGGCATTTTCAAAGGCTTTTCTCGTCATGATATCTCTCGGTTTGATATCTTTTTCCAACAATAAGCGCATCGCACTTCCCGCGCGTAAACACTCTTGTTGTTTTTCTTCACTAGTAGCAGGATTCGAGGAACTATATGGTAAACTCATGCCCAATGCTTCAATGGTTGATGCCATGGTATTTGCGGTATACATTCCGCCGCAAGCCCCAGCTCCCGGACAGGCATTTTGTATAATTCCCTTGTAGTCTTCGTCGGAAATAGTATTCGCCATTCGTTGTCCAAGCGCTTCGAAAGCAGAAACAATATTTAAATCTTGCCCCTTCCATTTTCCTGAATGAATAGTTCCTCCGTAAACCATAATAGCAGGGCGATTTAATCTTCCCATGGCAATGACTGAACCTGGCATATTTTTATCGCAGCCCATCACAGCAATGATACCGTCGTACCATTGCGCACCTGCAACTGCTTCAATCGAATCAGCAATTATGTCCCGAGAAACTAACGAATAGCGCATTCCATCGGTTCCGTTTGAAATTCCGTCACTGACCCCAATCGTATGAAAGGTAAGACCAACTAATTCAGCTGCTTGAACCCCCATTTTAACTGTTTTGGCCAGGTCATTCAAGTGCATATTGCACGTGTTTCCCTCGTAGCCACTAGATACAATGCCCACTTGAGCTTTGCTCATATCCGCTTCAGAAAAACCAACACCGTAAAGCATCGCTTGTGCCGCTGGCTGTGTCTCGTCTTGCGTGATGGTCTTACTGTATTTATTGAGTTTCATTATAAATAGACTTCTTTATACTCATTAAAAGCTACCCTTCTCTTGTATTTACGTTGAATGAGGTGACTGTTTGAATCTTCCCAATTCAACGGTAATATATAGTCGTTGAATTTGCCAATGCCAATTACTTCGGCTGCTGTCCCGCAGAAAAATGCGGCATCCGCTAAATATATTTCTTCAGGTTTGAATAATCTTTCTTCAACCTCAATACCTAGTTCCTTAGCAATCTCAAATACGGTGGCACGAGTGATTCCTGATAAGATATTACCGAGAGGAGGCGTGAATAATTTACCGTCTTTTTCATAAAAGAAATTTGCCCCCGGTCCTTCCGCGATAAATCCATTGATATCCGTCAAGAGTGCTTCATGATACCCGTTTTGCTTAGCCTCCGTCGTTGCTAAAATGCTGTTTGTATAGTGTCCCACGACTTTTGCTTGCACGTGGCAACTTTTGGGGTTAGGTCGTTGATACGAGGAAAGCATCACATGCAATAAGTTATCCCCTAGATATTTCCCCCATTCCCAAGCCATCATCACTAAATGCACTTCATTTGTTGGCGTAAGCGACATATTTGCCCCTAAATAAACCAAAGGACGTATGTATGCATCTTTCAATTTATTAATCTCTAACAATTCATAGGATAATCTTGTCAACTCATCTGCAGTCCAAGGAAAAGGCATGTACATTGATTCTGCGGAATATTTGAGACGTTCGTAATGTTCTTTAGCTTTGAAAATTCTCACGCCATCAGGTGTATCGTACGAACGAATTCCTTCAAAAACACCGCTACCGTAATGAAGTGTTTGGGAATATAAATCTGTTTGTGCCTCTTTCGCCGGGATAAACTTGCCGTCCAGGTAAACTTTAGAATCAGCATTGTAATACATACTTTCCATGTTAGGTCAAAAAAAAAGCCTTTCTGTAAGGAGAAAGGCTTTGAATTATTAGTTAAAACGCTTTCTCATCGGTCGCTTGGAACGATAATAATCACGCTGATAATGTTTTTTTGTTGTGTCATTTTGTAATAGTGGTGCAAAGTTAATCCCCTTTGATTGAATATTCCAAATAAAAATTAACTTTTCTTGAAATTAAAATGATCTTCTGCAGTTTTAACAATATGATTTGCAATGGATAAAGAGGCCGTTGCAGCTGGAGATGGGGCGTTTAGTACGTGTACGGCATTGCCATGCAATTCTATTCTAAAATCGTCGCGTGTATCACCATTTTGAGACAATAATTGCGCCCTCACCCCTGCTCTTCCAGGAACAATGTCTTCCATTGTTAGCGACGGAATCATCTTTTGCAATGATTTCAAAAACAGTTTTTTAGAAAACGCCCGACGGTATTCATCTATTCCATATTTCATGTTTCCAAAAAACAATTTCCACGTACCTTGGTATGTCAGTGCATCCCAAGTATCTCTAAATGAGAAAGCGGTTTTGCTATACCCTTCTCTTTTGAATGAGAAAACGGCATTTGGACCACACTCGACACTTCCATCTGTCATCCGTGTAAAATGCACACCCAAAAATGGAAACGCTGGATCTGGCACTGGATAAATCAGGTTTTTAACCTTGTGTTTCGCTTCTTCACTTAATTCGTAGTAGTCCCCTCGGAATGGAACCACTTTTTCTTTCAATTTAACTCCATCTTTTTTTGCTAAACGGTCGGCCTGTAAACCACCACAATACACAAAATAATTGGCAGAATAGTTACCTTTATTTGTAAATATTTCAGAAGATCCCTCTTTGTGTACGACACTATTAACTTCATGATTTAAGAATAAACAACTGTTACTATTTATAGCTAAAGCTAGTTCTACCATCTTTTTTGTAGCTGCCACAAAGTCTATAATTCCCGTCACCGGAACGAATAGACCACCAATACATTCTACAAAAGGTTCAATTTCTTTTACTTCCTGTGGAGTTAATTTTTTTATCCCTTCTATCTCATTTTCTACTGCATTTTTGTAAATGTTTTCCATGCTGCCCAATTCAGATTCTTCGGTAGCGACGATTACTTTACCGCATATATCGTGAGCGATATTATGTTCTTTCACAAAAGATACAAGTTCGTGTCTTCCTTCAAAACAATTCTTTGCTTTTAAGGAACCTGGTTTGTAGTAAAGTCCTGAGTGTATAACTCCTGAATTATGACCTGTCTGATGACCTGCCAAATCAGTTTCTTTCTCAAATAATCCAATTCTAAGATTCGGATATTTTTTTTGGAATTTATAAAAAGTTGCGGCTCCTACTATCCCACCCCCTACAATCGCAAGATCGACATGCTCCATTACACCAATTTTCTGTATTTAATGCGCTTAGGACCTTGGTCACCCATTCGTTTTTTTCGATTTTCTTCGTATTCAGAATAAGAACCTTCAAACCAATAAACTTGAGAATCACCTTCAAACGCCAATATATGTGTACAAATCCGATCTAAGAACCACCTATCGTGAGAAATGACCACTGCACAGCCTGCAAAGCTCTCAATTCCTTCCTCTAGTGCACGCAAAGTGTTTACGTCTATGTCATTCGTTGGTTCATCCAACAACAACACATTCGCTTCGGTCTTCAATGTCATGGCCAAGTGCAATCTATTTCTCTCACCTCCGGATAGTACTCCAACTTTCTTGTTTTGATCTGCTCCCATGAAATTAAACTTACTGAGGTATGCGCGTGAAATTATTTTTTGATTGCCAATTTCAATATATTCGAGGCCGTTAGAAACCACATCAAAAACAGTTTTCTCTGGATGAATATCTTTGTGTGTTTGGTCTACGTATCCTATTTTCACAGTATCTCCAACCAAAAATTCCCCTTTATCTTGATTAAGTTCATTCATAATCATTTTGAAGATTGTTGTTTTACCAGCTCCATTAGGGCCAATCACCCCTACAATTCCGGCAGGAGGTAATTTAAAATTCAAGTCGTCATATAATAATTTATCACCAAATGCTTTCGCCACATTTACTGCTTCGATCACATTTTGGCCTAGTCTCGGTCCATTAGGAATTGGAATTTCCAACTTAGCTTCTTTGTCTTTAGCGTCTTCTGCTAACAGTTTGTCGTAATTCTGTAAACGCGCTTTACTTTTAGCCTGTCTCGCTTTAGGATTCATACGCACCCACTCCAACTCTCTCGCCAACATCTTTTGACGCTTCGACTCAGTTTTTTCCTCTTCTGAGAGGCGCTGACCCTTTTGCTCTAACCATGAGGAATAATTTCCTTTCCACGGAATACCTTCCCCTCTATCTAATTCAAGTATCCAACCCGCAACATTATCTAAGAAATAACGGTCGTGAGTAACTGCAATCACTGTTCCTTTGTACTGTTGTAAATGTTGCTCCAACCAATCTATTGATTCGGCATCCAAGTGGTTGGTAGGTTCATCTAGCAATAAAATATCAGGATTTTTCAATAGTAATCGGCAAAGCGCTACCCTTCTTTTTTCACCACCGGACAAAGTGGATATTAACTGATCGTCTGGTGGACAGCGCAAAGCATCCATCGCTCTTTCTAGTTTACTATCCAATTCCCATGCATCGAGGGCATCAATTTTATCTTGTACCTCCCCTTGTCTCGCAATAAGTTTATCCATTTTATCGGGATCATTCAGCACATCTTCATCCATGAAAGCGGCATTAATTTCCTCGTATTCTTTGAGAATATCAACAGTTTCCTGAACTCCCTCCATGACAACTTCCTTAACGGTTTTGGTCAACTCTAAATCAGGCTCTTGCGGTAAATAACCTACCGTATAACCGGCAGAAAAAACAACGTCACCCTGATAAGCTTGATCCAATCCTGCAATAATTTTCATCACTGTGGACTTTCCAGAACCATTTAAACCTATGATTCCGATTTTTGCGCCATAAAAAAATGACAAATAAATATTCTTGATAATTTGTTTTCCTTGCGGGGTGGTTTTTGATACTCCCACCATGGAGAAAATGATTTTTTTGTCGTCTGACATAACTTATTTTTTAGTTGTTGAACACTGAAAAGTTGATTTTGGCAGTGTTGTTTTTGCAATTGCATTGTAACCCCCTATCACATCTACCAACTGATGATAACCTCTGGATTTTAGAATTGATGCTGCAATCATACTGCGATACCCCCCTGCACAATGCAATACAATCGGATTGTCTTTGGGGTAAGATGAGAAATTCTCATTGATAAAATCTAAAGGTAAGGTTTGGGCTATTTCGAGGTGCTCGGCTTCAAACTCTCCCGGCTTTCGAACATCAATAATTGGCTGACTAAACCATTCTCTTTCATTTTCCAACTGCGCAGCCGTGATACGTTCTACTGAGGCGATTTCATTTCCTGCAGCACTCCAAGTGGCAAATCCTCCTTTAAGATAACCTAAAACGTTGTCATACCCAACGCGTGCTAATCTTTTAACGGCCTCTTCTTCACGTCCAATTTCAGTAATGAGCAATATTGCTTGTTTTATATCCGAAATTAATGCTCCAACCCAGGGCGCAAACTGACCGTCTAAACCAATAAAAATACTATTTGGAATATGGCTATCCGCAAAATCTTGCGCACTCCTTGTATCTAAAATAAGTACATCTTCACCAGATGCATGTTGTTCAAAGGCTTCAGTAGATAACGGATTCACTCCCCTTTTCATTACATCGTTGATCGAATCATAACCCGATTTATTCAACATAACATTTTTTCCAAAATAGCTCGGAGGAGGTAGTAGCCCCTCGGTTAATTCTTTTATAAATTCCTCTTTTGACATGTCTTCTCTGAGTGCATAGTTGGATATCTTTTGCTCACCGATTGTTCCTGTAGTTTCTTTGGACATATTTTTTCCACACGCACTTCCTGCTCCATGAGCGGGATAGACCGTAACGTCATTAGGTAGAGTCATTAATTTTGTTCTGAGAGAGTCAAATAATAATCCTGCAAGGCCTTCCTGCGTCATCGAAGCGGCCTTTTGTACTAAGTCGGGTCTACCAACATCACCGATAAACAAAGTGTCTCCCGTGAAAACTGCTGCTTCTTTATTGTTTTCATCGAGTAATAAGTAACATGTCGATTCCATCGTGTGTCCGGGAGTGTGTAAAACTTTTATCGTCAAATCTCCGACGTGTAAAAGTTCTCCATCTAAAGCGGAGTGATACGAATAGTTCGTTGCCGCATTTGGACCGAATACGATTGTTGCGCCAGTTGCTTTTGAAAGATCGAGGTGACCAGAAACAAAATCCGCATGGAAATGGGTTTCTAAGATATATTTGATTTTAACTCCATCCCGCGCTGCTCTTTCCAAGTAAGGTTGCGTTTCACGCAAGGGGTCAATAATAACAGCTTCTCCGTTGGAGTGGATGTAATATGCTCCTTGTGCTAAACATCCCGTATAAATTTGTTCTATAAACATATTAGATAATACTATTGACTACAAAATTAATCCTTTATGGTTGTTAAAAGACTATTCTGCCGCGTAAACTTTTTCACCTGAGATAAATGTCATCCATGAAAAATTCTCTTCGAATTGAGGTTTTGATTGCACTGGTTTTTCAAAAATGGCAAAATCTGCCCATTTTCCGGTCTCTAAAGTGCCCCTTTCCTTTTCTTGAAAAGCCGCAAAAGCTGCCCATATGGTCATGCCCTTCAACGTTTCGTTGAGGGTTAATGCTTCACCTTTCAGAAAGCCGTCAATAGGCTCATTTTTAGCATTCATTCGTTGAACAGCAGCATGAATAGTTAAAAAAGGGTTAGTTAACTCTACGGGAAAATCTGTTCCTAATGCCAACATACCGTATTGCTTTATCAAGGTAGCATAGGCATATGCTCCTTTCAATCGGTTCTTCCCAATTCTATTTTCCACCCATCGCTGGTCAGAAACAGCATGCGTTGGCTGCACAGAGGGCATTACGCCATATTGCGAGAATTTGACAAAATCTTTCGGGTCAACAATTTGTGCATGTTCAATTCTGAATCGATGATCTTTTTTGACTTGATATACCTTTCTGTAAAGCTCCAAGACCATTGCGTTCGCAGAGTCTCCGATACAATGCGTGTTCATTTGATAATCTAAATCCAAGGCTAAGAGCGCAATTCTCCGCATTTTTTTCATGTCGCTAACCAACAAACCGTGATGGTTATGATCGTCTTCATATGGTTTTTTAAGTAGTGCCCCCCGAGAACCGAGTGCTCCATCTGCCATCACTTTAAAACTTCGAATGGATAAGTTTTTATAGGCGTAAATACCATTCTTCTTGGCAAAAGCGATATTTTCTTCACTGGGAACAAGCATCGCATATACATTTAGTTTAAAGCCATTGTTATCAATTATATTTTTCAAAAAGGATATGTGCTGAAATTCTATTCCGGCTTCATGGACACCTGTAATACCGTAAGCAAATAATTCCTGTTGGATCGCAATTATGGTAGAAATTATGTCCTTATCACTAAATTTTGGTGAAAAATATTCAACCAGAGACATAGCATTGTCGACTAATAAACCAGTCAAACGGCCATTTGAAGTATGAATTTTCCCTCCTTCTACTTTGCTATTAACGGTTATACCTGCTTTTTTTAATAAAAAATCATTCGCAATGAGTGCATGACCGTCCACGCGATATAAGCAGACAGGCACATCAGGAAATAACTCATTAAGCAGTTCATTTGTTGGCATTTCACTCGTACCCCATAATGACTGATCCCATCCTCTTCCAATAATGAAATTTCTCTTTGTTTTTTTTCTGTATTCTTCACACGCCGTCAATAACTCCTTCATCGAGGATAAACCGAATAAATTGACTGATAATTTCTGTTGTGCATATGAAAATAAATGTCCGTGAGCATCGGTAAATCCCGGATAGATATCTCTGCCGCCAGCATCAATAATTTCATCCGCATGATATTTGTTCAAAATTTGTCTATCAGGCCCTATCTCCACAATTTTACCCTCTGAGATTGCCATCGCTTGTTGAACATTTTCTCCATCTACCATTGTATGGATTGAAGCATTGTGGATTATTCGGTCCACCGTCTCCCCTTTCATACATGAGGACAATAATACTAGACTAAAAAAAGAAAGGATAAAAAGCTTCATACGTCTTTAAAATGGGTAGCCAATACCAAAATTCAATATCGGAACAAAGGGTTTGGGCATTAGTTTATATTCTTTTATATATATCCACGAATCATCCAAGCTTGGCGACGTAGTGACATTAGGATTATCTGCCATATATAAATCAAGTGCCTTTTGCCCATAATTGGCGATTCCCTCCTGATAGTAAGAGGATCTATTGAAGAGGTCTTTGAAATACCATTTATTGGTTCCTGATAGTGCGGGATTATAAATGGGTAATCCAAGATCTAATCGAAAAACAAAAAAATCAAAATCGAAACGAATACCAACTCCGACAGAAAGCGCTATTTCTTTGTAGAAACTCGACAAATTAAATTGAGAACCAGGTCTTTTTTCGTCCTGTTTATATGTCCAAATGTTTCCTGCATCTGCAAACAGGGCACCTTTAAAAAACCCACCCATTGTAAAACGGTATTCCAAGGAAGTCATAAAGCGAATATCACCCGTTTGGGTTGGTAAGCGGGAAGAGTCAAGGTGATAAGCATAGGCGCCAGGACCTAGAGTTCTCGCTCGGTAACCACGTATATCATTTGATCCTCCAGCAAAAAAACTATAATCATATGGCATCGATGTCACTGAATTCAAATAAGGTATTCCACCCCCTGCGTTTGCTTTAAAGTGTAAAGATGATTTTTTCTTGTATTTTTTACTTAAAATATATTGATTGTCAATTCTAATAAATTGTGAATACGGGACATTTAAAAATTGATAGGAGCCCTGACTATTAATTGTTTGAAGAGATCGAAATCCCCGTAACATGTTTCCTGCTGCATCAATGGTTGTTTGAAAATAGATCGATGCATTGAAAAGAGGTTTTTTTCTCTTTGTTGTCTCCCAATCTCGCTCACCATTATTGTACTCCCAACTAAATTTAAAATCCTGCCAAATAAACTGTTTACTGTAGGTATTCCTAAAAAATGGGTCGTCAACCGTATTTAAATAATTCTCAAAATCACCTTTGGAGTCAAAGAGTACATATTTAATAGATGATAAACCCGGAAGACCAATCTGGAATATCTGCGTTTTACCAACATAGAATTTCCAATAACTTGAGAACTGGAAAACCTGTCGATCGAAAATAGAACGTTTTTCAAGGTTATAAGAGGTTGATATTACCGTTCTAGGGCGTTGTCTTTTTGTTAATCTAGTGATAGGAATTGGTAATAATCCGGGAGTATCGAATTTAATGGAAGGACCTATTTCTAAGGTATTAAAAAACTGATCTCTCTCATCCGTATTTGCTTTTGTTTGCGACTCAAAGCCACCACCGAAAGAAAACGTCAATTTCTGAGCACCTCTCGCAACATTCTTATTGGAATAATTTAACGCTGCCGAAAGACCCAATAATCCACTGGTATTCGTTGTAAATCTAGGGTCAAAACCAAAAGAGTGCTTTTTAGAAGGCTCTAAGAAATAATGAACATCTACAATGTTTTGTGTTTTTGTTTCGCCAACATCCAGAATGATTGGTTTTACATTATCGAAGACACCCAATAACTGAAAACTCCTGTATGATCTCTCTAAATATTTCTCTTTATATATATTTCGATGCTCTAAATAATTTTGCAGTGACAAAAGCTCGGGTTTAATCCAAGGTTTATCCCCATTATATTTCAACATGATTTCCATGTAAGGATCTGGATCACCCTGCTTTAAATCTGGGAAATTTTTTAAACGCGCTTTTGAGGCTTTGATTCTGTCGTAATATTGTTCATTCGTAGTTACCAAAAATTGAGGTGCAATAGGATCTTTCTTATCTTTTCCATTCAATTCTTTGGAAAAATCTCCTTTCACATTTATTGAATCTGCTAAATGAATGTAGACGTTTCTAATTTGTGTTGATTTAAGTGACAACTTATTTAAACTATCACTTTTCTGTTTATCAGTCAAGGAAGGATCAACATTGAAAATTAGTTTTAAATGAACTTTCATTTCCCGAGTATTTGTATCCAATTCATAAACCGTATTGGACGCAAAAAACTTGTAAAAACCTCTGTCTTTCATGTATCTCGAGAAATCGTTTCTATGCTCATCAAGCATTTCAACATCCAAAAATTTACCCAGAAGAGGTTCTTCACCGTTGGACTCTTTCTGATTTTTTGAAAATATCTTGTGTGCAGATTTCGCAGAAATATTTCCTGCATAGCTTAATGAATCTATTACATATGGGAGTCCTGTTTTGACTGTATATAATGGATAAGCGTATCTTTTTTTATCATTTTTTTCAACCGAAACTGTCACATCGGCGTAATAGAATCCTTTTTTTCTAAGAAACAATCTCATTTGTTCTTGCGTCTTTCGCACCAATATAGTATCCAATACAACAGGATTCTGACCATATTTATATTTAATTGTTTCACCAAAAGAAATTTTGGTGTAAACAGTATCGCGAAGTATTTTTGGTTTATAGGTCGGTTTGCCTTTTGAAATCGCCTTATCCCTTCTTTTTTCATTTATTTTAAGGAACTTGATTCTCTTTTCATTTAACTTAATCGAAAATTCATCCAACTTTTTTATTCTCTTAACGGCTAATGAAGTTGAGTCGTATAAATTAAAGAGATGAAGACGTATGGGTATACCGATGAATTTTTGATTAGGCTGTTGGCGAAGGACGTATTCAATATCTTCTAGCAAAATAGCATGATTATTCAAGGAAATTTTATTCTTTTTTAGTAAATAAGAATTCTCAGGAATGAATTTAGATTGCCTACATGCTGTAATCAGCAGTAAAATATGTAAGAATAATATTACTTTAGCATGTTTCATTAAGATAGGACAAAAATAAGCAAAGGATTGAAAATACTTACACAAGAGAAAATAAAGTGGCTCAAAGGTCTTCATCTGAAGAAAAATAGATCACAAGAAAAGTGTTTTTTCGTAGAAGGAAGAAAGATGCTCCAAGAAGCATTAGAATTTGCAAGAGAGCAAATCAGTTGTATAGTTACAATGGATGCTGAAATATCCGTTGAATCCCTCGAGACGTTCGATATTTTTCATTGTACCCAGAAACAAATGAGTCAAATATCTTATTTAACAACTCCTTCAGACTATTTCATTGTGTTAAATCAGGCAACTGTTGATCAATCTGCTGGTAATGATAAAATTTTATTACTTGATGGTATTCAAGACCCTGGTAATTTAGGCACTATAATTAGAACATGTGATTGGTTCGGTGTAAAGAAAATTATTTGCTCACCGGAAACTGTGGAGCAATATAATCCAAAAGTGATCCAAGCAACGATGGGATCTATATTCAGAATCCAACTTTTTTATACGGATTTAGTTGATTTCGTAAAGAATGCCAACTTAAGTTTTTTGTTAACGGGCATGAACGGCGAGTCAATTCATGAAAAAAGTGAGGTTCTAAACAATATAAATGGCGTTGTTATTGGAAATGAAGGACGAGGAATCAGTAACGCGCTAAGAGAATACATTAAAGACGAAATCGCCATTCCTAAAATTGGAAATTCAGATTCTTTAAATGCTGCCGTATCCGCAGGAATTATACTTTCCTACTGGACAAAAAAATAAAAGTTAAATATTTCATTGTGAAAGAGAAAAAGAGCGTAATTTTGCCAATTCGCCATTCTCTATGATTGATACGGACTTATACAAAGCTAAAGAATTATACCCATTTCAAGTAGACACAGTCTTTTCAATTCTTGCTGAGCTAGAAGCAAACGGCAACGATTTTAATTTACTCTATCAATTGCCTACTGGCGGAGGTAAAACTGTTATCTTTTCGGATATTGCCAAAAAATATATCGCGAAATGGAATAAGAAAGTCCTAATTCTTACTCACCGCATTGAATTAAGCGTTCAAACTTCGAAGCAACTTTCAGCAATTGGTGTCAATAATAAAGTAATTAGTTCTGAGGTAAAAAACCTAAACGATCAAGATGATTACGATTGCTTTATCGCAATGGTCGAAACCTTAAACAATAGATTAAATGAAAACCAGAATTTTGTCGAAGATGTCGGGTTAGTAATAGTTGATGAAGCACACTACAACAGCTTTAGAAAAATATTTCAATACTACAATGGGAGAAATATTTTAGGCGTAACGGCTACTCCTTTGAGCAGTAATAAAGCTCTTCCTCTGAAAGACCATTATAATAAATTATTGGTTGGCGAATCAATATCTGGATTGATAGAAAAAGGATATTTATCAGCTGCGGAGACCTATTCATACGATGTGAATCTACACGGATTAAAAATCGGAACAAATGGCGATTTCACAATCAGCAGTTCAGACATATTATACAGCAATTATTTCATGCAAGAAAAATTAATTTTTGCCTACGAAGAGGTTGCCATAGGACACAAGACATTGATTTTTAACGCAGGTATCGAAACATCTAGACGTGTGGAAGAAGTTTTTAAGAAACGGAAATATAATATTCGTCATTTAGACTCGACATTTAGCGACAAGGACAGAAAGGATGTACTTCATTGGTTTAAGTATACTCCCGATGCAATCCTTACTTCAGTTGGGATATTGACAACTGGATTTGACGAGCCAACCGTAAAAACAATCATCATTAACAGAGCAACACGATCGTTAACCCTCTATCACCAGATGATTGGAAGGGGATCACGTCGCCTGCCAGATAAAAAAGATTTTACAATTATCGATCTTGGAAACAACGTTAAAAGATTTGGATTTTGGCAGGACTACATCAACTGGCATGATGCATTCCGATTTCCTGATAGATTTTTGGAATCGAGAATTTCAGAATTGGAAGATATGGAATTTGAGGTTGAATTTGAGTTTCCCAAGGGATTTGAGAAAATAATAGACATAAATATATTAGAGTCTTTTAATATCAAAGAATGTTATTTGGAGTGTATTGAGCGAGGTAAAAAGGGAAAACTCGCTGTAGAAAAGTCTTTAGACAATCATTATCAGGCAATCTCACTCACAGCCAAAAACTTAGACCATGCTCTCGCATTGCAAAAATCGCTTCAAGATCATATAGAACACCGCGTCAAACAATATACAAAGTGTATTTCAAAGAGTACAGAAAACTACATGAAGTATTTGTTAGAGACTTACAATAGGCAACTGAGTCAAAAGTTGAGGTTGGAGGTACAAGATTCATAGAATAATTGTAATTTTAGTTTCATGATAAAACACCTTCTAAGTTTCCTTATTTTTTTCTTACCCATTTTAGTCCTTGGACAAGATAAAAAAATAAAAGCCTACTTGGATTCAAAACAATTTTATTCTCCAGAGATTGGTAATTACATGGAGTTTTATCTCCAATTTTCAGGGTCTACTGCGAAATATGTGACGGATTCTACTGGCTTCAAAGCTAAACTAGCACTATCTTATCAAATAAAATTACTAGATAGCTTGCTTAAAAGAGATGCCTACATATTGGAATCTCCTCATGCCAAAGACAGTGTTCAAGAAGATTTCTATGACATCAAACGTTTTGCCCTTCCTCCTGGGGAGTATGACTTAGTATTAGATATCGTGGATTTAAATCGCGAAAAATCCGCCATTCATGCGTCCCAAAAATTTGAAATCAAAGACCTATCCAAGTCCATTTCAATTTCTGACCTTGAAATTGCGGAATTGGCCTATCCTTCTGATAAAGGAAGTGTTTTTGAGAAATCAGGTTTATATATAGTACCGCTTATTAGTACTTTTTTTCCAAGCGACCTCAATAAAATTCCCTACTACCTCGAAATTTATAATACTCAATCACTTGCCGACACCTCAGTGGCATTGGTTCAAAAAATAATCAATTCTTCCACCGGTTTGGAAATGGAGAACTTTACTTATGCTGAACTTATAAAAACAGCTCCCGTTATCCCATATTTTCGAGCTGTTGATATTACGGACTTAAAAACGGGCTCGTATATCTTGGAAATGAGTGTACTTAACAAAAATATGATAAGTATATGTAGTTCTAGCTACGCGTTCGAACGGTCAAATGACGAGCTTGAAGAATTTAATATTGAAACAGTAAGCCTAGACCCATCTTTCCAAAAATCGATTTCAAAAGATAGTGTTCAATATTTTCTAGCTAGCTTGATACCCATAGCCCGGCCTGCAGAAACGAAAAATATTTTAGCTTCATTGAAATTCAAAAATGAGGAGAAATCGAGAAAACATATCCAAGCGTTTTGGATGCAAATTTCTTCAACAAAAGGTGGTAAAGCATATGATGAGTGGTTGAAATATAAATTGCAAGTGAATATGGTGGAGCGATTATATCGAACTAATTTTCAAGATGGGTTCGAAACAGATAGAGGTAGAGTTTACTTAAAATACGGTGCACCGAGCACTATTATTTCAAAAGAGGTTTCGGCCTCAGAGTATCCTTACGAGATGTGGACTTATGATAAAATTGGCATCTACAGTAACAGAAGGTTTCTGTTCTATAACCCAGACTTGGTAAATAACGTTTATCGTCTACTTCATTCCGATGTGCTTGGCGAGCGAAAAACACCGGGTTGGGCGCAAGTACTCTCGTCGAGAAATACGAACCAAGGCAATGTGGATAATCCTAATCAATTTGTTACACCAAGTGTAGGAAATAACAGTCAGGACTTTTTCAGGCAATATTGATGTTTGAGAAAGAAATAGCAATTGTCATTTTAAATTTCAATGGTTCTCTCCATTTGAAAACATTTTTACCTTCGGTAATTGAGCATTCCCATTCGGCAACAATTTATGTGATTGACAATGGAAGTACTGACGATTCCATTCAAGTTATCGAAAACGAATTTCCAACTATTCATGTGATTCAAAATGAGAAAAACTTTGGATTTGCGGGAGGATATAACGAAGGGTTATCCCAGATAAAGGAAGCTTTCCCATTCTTTGTTTTATTAAATTCAGATGTAGAAGTTACTGCTAATTGGTTAACTCCACTTCATGAAACTATGAAAAAGGAATTTAGCTGTATTGCTGTTCAACCTAAAATACTATCATACAGCGATAAAAATTCTTTTGAACATGCGGGCGCTGCTGGAGGATATATTGACAAGCATTACTTTCCATTTTGTAGAGGGAGGATTTTTGATACTATTGAAAAAGATAATTCTCAATTCAATAGCCCCAAAGAAGTCGCCTGGACCTCAGGTGCTGCAATGATGGTAAGAGCTAAGGAATTTGTTGAAATTGGGGGATTTGATGCTGATTTTTTCGCTCACATGGAGGAAATTGATTGGTGTCTGCGTGCAAAAGCCTATGGATATACTCTCTCGTTTTGTCCTGAAAGCACCGTATTTCATTTGGGAGGTGGAACAATGCCTTATGAAACTTCATTTAAAGTCTATCTAAATTTTAGGAACAATTTAACGATGATCATTAAAAATCACCAAGGATTTCTTTTTCCGTTATTATATGCTAGAATGTCCTTAGATGGAATAGCAGCTTTCAAATTTCTTTTGAGTGGAAAACCAAGCTTATTATGGGCAGTTTTTAAAGCACACATGTATACCTATAAAAATTTAGGTAGAAATCTGCATAAACGAAAAGCTATTCAACACAAAAAGAAACAATCCCTGCTACTTTTCAAAGGAAGTATTTTATGGGATTATTTTATTCTTAAAAATCGTACTTATTATAAACTGAATAAACGAAGATTTAAGCAATGAGGAAACTACTATTTGGGCTTTTTTTATTTCAACTTCAACTTGTATTTAGCCAGGTTCCTGTAATTCAGCAAGTAAGTGATAAAGCAGAGGAAACCTTTGGTAAGGTCAAGAATATAGCCCCCAAATTTACGCCAACGAAATGGGTCAATCCATTTATTGGAACAGGAGGGCATGGACATACTTTTCCGGGGGCCACTGCCCCATTTGGTATGATTCAATTGAGTCCAGACACAAGACATGAAGGCTGGGATGGTTGTTCAGGTTATCATTACAGCGATTCAATTATTTATGGATTTTCACATACACATTTAAGTGGCACAGGAGTTCCTGATTATTGTGATTTATTAGTTCTTCCGACAACGAAAAAAGGACAGAGACAGCCGGGTTATTTAAAGCCAAAAACCGGTTATGGGGCCACTTTTAAACATAAAAAGGAAAAAGCAAGCCCAGGAATTTATTCGGTTTTCTTGGATGAAGAACAAATTGAAGTTCGATTGACAGCCGGGCAGAGAGCAGCTATCCACGAGTATACCTTTCCTGAAAGTGCAAAAACGAAATGTGTGATCATAGACTTAGAGCATAGAGATAAACTTTTGAAGGGAGGAATAGTTGTTGATGAAAAAAAGAAGAATATTCTTGAAGGTTCGAGAATTTCATCCTCTTGGGCAAGTGAGCAGCATTTCTATTTTTCAATACTGTTTAGTACTTCTTACACGAAAATCAAGAAACTGAAAGGCACGCGCTACGCCTTATATTTCCCAAAAGAAACTAAGAAATTGTATTTGTGTGTGGGTATCTCGTCCGTTGATATCGAAGGTGCTAGAAAAAATATTGAAGCGGAAAACAACATAGAAACAGTTGATTTTTCCGAAAAATTCATTCGTACCTACCAAAAAACGATGCTCTCTTGGAACAAGGAACTGTCTGCAATTAAAATCACTTCCGACGATAAAGATGTGTTGACAAATTTTTATACTTCTCTGTATCACGCTTATTTAGCTCCAAATATTTTTTCGGATGCAGATGGTAGGTATCGGGGTAGAGATAACAAAATTCACCAATTGGATAATGATACGCAGTATACTGTTTTTTCTTTATGGGACACCTATAGAGCTAATCACCCTCTATTCACAATTACCCAGCAAGACAAAACAAATGCATTCATTCGTACTTTCCTCCGTCAATTTGACGAGGGGGGTGATTTACCCGTTTGGGAGCTAGCAGCTAACGAGACTGAATGCATGATCGGATACCACGCAGTAAGCGTTATATCCGATGCCTACACGAAGGGATTGAGAGATTTTGATGCGAAGAAAGCTTTAGGTGCTATGCACTACACGTCCAGTCTCAATGAATATGGAAAAAACCATTTTCAAGAAAATGGTTTCATTAGTTTAGACCAAGAACCAGAATCTGTTTCCAAAACCTTAGAATATGCCTACGATGAATTTTGTATCACTGAAATGGCTAAAGCAATGGGAGTTGACAGTATAGAAAAGTCACACCTGAATGCGAGTTTTAACTTCATCAATATTTTCGATCCGACAAGTAAATTCATGCGTGCACGACGTCAAGCGCAATGGTACAGTCCATTTTCTCCGAATGAGGTTAATTTTAATTACACGGAGGCGAATAGCTGGCAATATTCTCTTTATGCGCCTCAACATATTGCAACGCTCAGAAATTTGATCGGTGGTCCAGATTCCCTAGAAAATTGGCTTGATAGATTATTTAATACTCCCTCCGACTTGAGCGGAAGAGAGCAAGCAGACATTACAGGTTTAATAGGTCAATATGCACACGGAAATGAACCTTCGCATCACATGGCGTACTTATACAACTATACAAATTCCCCTTACAAAACGCAATTATATGCAGATAAAATATTGAAGGAGATGTATTTAAATACTCCCGATGGCTTATCTGGAAACGAGGATTGTGGGCAAATGAGTGCATGGTACGTCTTAAGTTCTCTTGGTCTCTACCCTATTGCTCCAGGAAAACCTATCTACGATATCGGAAGACCTCTAGTGAATGAAGCTACAATAACTTTAGAGAACGGTAAAACATTCCAATTGAAGACGTATAATAACTCAGGTGAAAACAAATATATCCAACAGATAAAATGGAATGGTAACTCGCTAGGTAAATTACAATTCCCTCACGAACAACTCATCAACGGCGGATTACTTGAAATTGAAATGGGTAATACCCCCAATAAAAATATTTTGGGTAATCTAGACGAGGAGAAAATACCAAATTCACTTGTTCCGCAACCTTTTGTAATTACGGAAGAACGCGTATTCGAAAATGAATTGAAAGTTAGCCTAGGGTACGTAAAACTTTCTACTGAAGACGAGTATTTCTTATTTTACTCTTTCGACTCATTGGATTGGTTAATTTATGAGAAACCTTTTATCATTAACAAAACATGCTCAATCCAAGTCAAACTTCAGCGGCGCTCTGTCGATAGAAAGGTTAGTCATAGCAAAAGTGTAACTGCGTCATTCAGAAAAAAAAAGACAGGTATTAAGCTTGTTCTTCAAACACCTTATGCCAATCAATATGCTGCGTCGGGAGCCAATGCATTAATTGATGAAATAACAGGGGCTAAAGAATTTCGAAATGGCGAATGGCAAGGTTTCCTGGGAAATGACATTAGGGCAGAAGTACTATTTGATTCCATACAATACTTCAGTCAATTTGGAGTTTCCGCAATCCGTGACCAGAAATCATGGATATTCTATCCCAGTCAGATTGACGTTGAAGTTTCGAGTGATGGAATAACATTCAGGAAACTGAAACCTCTCAAGATCCAAAAAGCTGAGCCTTCAGAGAAAAACCCTGAGAAAAACGAGTTTCTAATAATTTTGAATAACCCTATTCCAATAAAAGCTATCCGTTACAATATTAATAACCCAGGGGTATGTCCTGCTTGGCATCTTGGTTATGGAAATAAAACGTGGCTATTTCTTGATGAACTGATTTTCAAGTGATTGATAATCTCGCTAATTTCTGCTCATAAGAATTTAGGGCCTCATTTAAAGCTAATTACTTTTTTGAAATCAAGGTTAATTCTCCAAAATCATTGAATAGCAAATGAAGTAAATTGGTATAAAAAACGTTTAAAAAATATATTTTCCATTTATTTTCGGTATTTTCGGCTTCCAAAATTATACTTATTATGACAAGAATGAAAAGTACTATTGTAGCCTTTATGTTGTTTATTGGCTTTTTTGTCCGTGCCGATGAAGGCATGTGGTTTTTGATGTTTATTGATCGCTTGAACCATCGTGACATGCAGAAAATGGGTTTACAGTTGAGCGCAGAAGAAATATACAGTATTAACAACAGTAGCTTGAAAGATGCTATAGTTCAATTTAATGGCGGATGCACAGCAGAGTTGATTTCAAAAGACGGATTAATCTTAACAAATCACCATTGTGGTTACGATGCCATTGCTGAACTATCTAGCCCAGAAAATGATTACCTAACTAATGGATGGTGGGCAAAAACGAAAGCGGATGAAATGAAGCCGAAGTCGCTGTTCGTGCGCTTTTTTGTACGAATGGACGACTGTACAAAGAGAATCCTATCGAAACTCAATGATAATATGTCCGAGGCAGAGAGAGATAAAACTATCAAGGAAGAAACGAATGCTATAGAAAAAGAGAACAGTGAAGGAGGTAAATACGTTGTTTCTGTTCGTTCCTTTTTTCAAGGAAACGAGTATTATTTCTTCGTGTACCAGGACTTTAAAGATGTACGTTTGGTAGGAACACCTCCGAGCAGTATTGGAAAGTTTGGCGGTGATACCGACAATTGGGAATGGCCTAGACACACGGGAGACTTCTCCATGTTTCGCGTATACGGAGATGCAAATGGTCAACCAGCAGAATATGCAAAAGAAAATGTACCCTTAAAACCCCGTCACCACTTACCGGTTAACCTGAAAGGAATTAAAGAAGGAGAATTCGCTATGATTTTAGGCTATCCCGGAAGAACGAATCGTTGGCTTCCTGCAGGAGGAATTGATCAAAATGTAAAATTCGCATATCCTGCTTGGGTTGAAGCATCTAAGACATCAATGGATGCCATGAAAAAATATATGGATAAAGACGATGCAGTTCGATTAAATTATGCCTCAAAATATGCAGGAATTGCTAATTACTGGAAAAACCGTCAAGGTATGATTGATGCATTAACAGAATTCAATACGGCAAAATCAAAAGCTGTCAATGAAGCCAAATTTAATAAATGGGCAAACAAAAAAGAGAATAAGGATAAATACGGTAGAGTAGTAGAAACCATCAATACTTATTATTCTGCCACGAATGAAAAATCGCGTCACGACAATTACCTTCAAATTATGTTCAGAGGATCTGAGTATGCCAGAATAGCACGAACATTGGGCGCTCAATTAGAAGCTTACGCCGCAGCTGACCGTGATAAAAGAATACAAATGTACGATGGCGTGTCCAATGCTGTAGACGATTTTTTTTCCACTACCTATTTGGCTGCAGAACGAGATATTCTAGTTGATGGATTGAATCTTTATGCTTCAAAGGCAGGTTATAAATTAGTTCCAACAATTGAAGATATTTATACAAGAAATAATAACTCAATGGCAAGTTATGTAGATGCCATTTTCGAAACATCTATTTTAACTTCTTCTAAAAAAGTAAAGGCTTTTTTAGAATTTCCTTCAGTGGATCAATTGAAAAATGATCCTTTAATGAAACTTTCGGGAGACATGATTGCTCATATCAATCAACGTTCCGAGGAATCAACCAAACTTCAAAATGATTTTACAAAGTCTTATCGCCAACTTGTAGATGGGATGAGGATGTCAGGTTTAAGTCCTATCACTTACCCTGATGCAAATAGCACCCTAAGATTGACTTACGGAAAAGTGAGTGCTTTACCTGCGGATAAAAGAAATGATGCCAAAGTAAACTACTATACAACACTTCAAGGCACTATCAAGAAATATAAGCCAAAGGATGAGGAGTTTGACTTACCAAAACGTTTAATTGAGTTAAACGATAAAAAAGATTTTGGAGAATATGCCGATAAAGCAGGGTATATGCCCGTAAATTTTTTAACGGATAATGACATCACTGGCGGAAATTCTGGCTCACCTGTATTGAATGGAAAAGGTGAACTGATCGGACTAGCATTCGACGGAAATATCGAAGCAATGGCAGGAGACGTTATTTTCGATTCAAAACTTCAGAAAACCATCAATGTGGATATTCGCTATGTATTGTTTATCATTGATAAATATGCTGGTGCAAAACACATAGTTGACGAGATGACAATTATACGCTAACTGAAAGGCTCATAAGAGCCTTTTTTTTTGATATGAACTATATATTATACGATGGCGAATGTATTCGCTGTAACAAGTTTGCTTCTTTTGTAAAAAAAAGAAGTAACAACGAAGAATTACAACTTGTTCCGCTTACATCAACTTTGGGAAAATCTTTGTTAGCTACTCATAATTTACCCGAGAATTATGAGGAATCCGTGGTGCTTGTACAAAACAATTCTTGTTACACTCACTCAACGGCGGTCCTTCGCGTTGTGATAGCTTTGAAAAAATGGTGGTATGTCGCCTATTTGGGATTTTTAGTACCGAAATTTATTCGCGAATTTGTTTACAACCGTATTGCCAAAAGCAGAAAAAAAATGTCCTGTGAATTATAAGTTCGTGAGTAAAAATTGTTCATAAAATCAACTTAATTCCTTAAAAAATAAAATTTGCTAGACCAATACTTAAAATCAATGTATTAACTTTGCCTCCCGTAGTTACATTATAATTTATGTCCAATTCAACAAAGTATGTATTTGTAACCGGGGGAGTTACTTCTTCGCTTGGTAAAGGTATTATTTCTGCGTCATTAGCAAAATTGCTTCAGGCACGGGGCTATTCCACCACCATTCAAAAACTCGATCCTTATATCAACATAGATCCTGGTACACTTAACCCATACGAACATGGCGAATGCTTCGTTACGGATGATGGTGCAGAAACGGATTTAGACCTTGGCCATTACGAACGTTTTTTAAATGTTCCTACTTCGCAAGCCAATAATATTACCACAGGAAGAATTTACCAAGCAGTAATAGAAAAAGAGAGACGTGGTGATTATTTGGGTAAGACGGTACAAGTTATACCTCACATAACCGATGAAATAAAAGACAGAATACAGCTTCTTGCTCATGACGGAAAATTTGATATTATCATAACAGAAATCGGAGGAACCGTTGGAGATATAGAGTCTCTACCCTACGTTGAGGCGGTTCGCCAAATGTTATGGGAGCATGAAAACGATTGTATTGTCGTGCACCTTACCTTAGTGCCCTATTTGTCTGCAGCTGGAGAGCTAAAAACAAAGCCAACGCAACACTCGGTTAAACAGATGATGGAATTAGGAGTTCAACCTGATATATTGTGCTGTAGAACTGAACATGAACTTGATCTCACGCTTAGAAGAAAAATTGCTAAATTCTGCAACGTATCAATGAATGCAGTTATAGAAGCCAAAGATGCAGAATCAATATATGATGTTCCCTTATTGATGCAGGCAGAAGAACTTGATAAGGTCGTCCTAGAAAAATTAGGTTTACCCAAAAAAGCTAGTCCAAACTTAAGTGATTGGAAAACATTTTTAGAGAAATTAAAACATCCAACTTCTGAAGTTTCCATAGGATTGATAGGAAAATACGTCGAATTAAAAGATTCGTATAAATCAATCAGCGAAGCGTTCATTCACGCTGGTGTGGCAAACGAAACGAAAGTAAATTTGAAATGGATACACTCAGAGGCGCTTACGAAACAAAATATCGAAAGTGAATTAAACGGTTTGGATGGAATATTAGTAGCCCCAGGATTTGGAACACGAGGTATTTCAGGTAAAATTGAAGCCGTTCAATACGCTCGGCTTAATAATGTGCCCTTTTTTGGGATATGCCTAGGAATGCAGTGTGCAGTCATAGAATTTGCAAGAAACGTTTTAGGAATGGAGGATGCCCATACTACAGAAATTTCTGAAGAAACGAATTATCCTGTAATTTCCATGATGGAAGAACAAAAAAGGATTTCGAATTTCGGAGGTACGATGAGGCTTGGGGCATATAAATGTCAACTGAAACCAAAAGCAAAGACTACCAACGCCTATGGAACGGAGAATATTTCTGAAAGGCATCGTCACCGTTATGAGTTCAACAATCAATACCTTCAACAATTTGAAAAAGCGGGCATGATGGCTACGGGTAAAAATCCTGAAACTGGACTAGTTGAAGTCATTGAAATTCCCAATCATCCGTGGTTTGTTGGAGTTCAATTTCATCCTGAATATAAAAGTACTGTAGCGAAACCACATCCACTTTTTGTGGCCTTCGTTCACGCAGCTATAAAACATAAAATTAAAGACTAGAAATGGATCGTAATACATTAACTGGACTTGTTATAATTGGATTACTTCTCGTTGGATTGTCGTTGTACAACCAATATGAACAAACTGAACAAGCCGAAAAAGAGCAGCAAGAGCAGCTAGAATTAGCTAAAAATAAACCTAAACAAACAACGACAAGTAATAAACAAGTCGTAGCTGACACCTTAAAAAAGGCAATCTCACCAACCCCGGAAACTATTGTAAAAACGGTAAAAGTTGGAAAATTAGTGAGGAAAGAAACAGATAAATTCATTATCGATTTCAATACAAAAGGCGGAACAGTAGCTGCCGTTTACTTAAAAAATTACCTGAACTACGATGATTTTAAGGAAAGCAAGTCTTCTCCGATGTGTTTATTTAAGAGCGGTGATCATAACAACACGTTATCATTTCCCTACGGTAAGAATCAATTCTATGCTACGGACTCTGTTTGGAATGTCGTATCGGAGTCTTCATCAAATATTGTGTTCGAACTGAGTTTTCCCGATGGCAAAGTACGTCAAGTATATTCACTAAAAAATGGAAATTTTGATTTAAATTACGACATACAGTTGACGGGATTACCTTCTGTCGCGAGAGGAAATGTCAATCTAATATGGGGAGCATCGTTTTTAAGGACAGAACGACTCTTTTCTGAGCAAAGAAGAGTTACGACGATCTGTTTTGATCAAACTGAGGAGGGATTTGATTACCTCAGTGAAACGAGCGAAGACTACCTTGAAGTGGAGGACGATATCAATTGGGTGGCATACAAACAGAGTTACTTCTCCTCTATACTGAAACCTTCAAAGCCCTTTTTAAAGAGCGGTACTAACTTTAAAGTTGAACTTTATGGAGAAGGCCATGCTAGAGAATTTTCCCATTTAAAAGAATTTCAGTCAAAGTTGAATTTAAATTTTGAAAATGATAAAGCATCGTTTAACTGGTATTTTGGACCCAATGATTATAATGTTCTTTCTTCATACGATAATGGTTACGATGATATTTTAAATTTTGGTTGGGGATTATTCCGTTGGATTAATATTTATGCCGTTCAACCTATATTTAAATTACTCGTTAACGCCTCCTTCGGTATAGGTATAGCGATACTTTTGCTGACATTTATTTTGAAACTGCTATTGATGCCTATTCAATGGAAAATGTTTGTCTCTTCTGTAAAAATGAAAATCTTACGGCCAGAAATTGATGCGCTTAATGCAAAATTCCCAAATAAAGAAGATGCCACGAAGAAACAAATGGAAATGATGGGTTTATACCGGGATTCAGGAGCCAGTCCTTTGGCCGGTTGTTTACCGATGTTGATTCAGATGCCGATTTTATTAGCTGTTTTTCGATTTTTTCCAGCAGCTTTTGAATTGAGACAACAACCTTTTCTTTGGGCTGAAGATTTATCATCTTACGACTCCATCTTAGATTTAGGTTTCAAAATTCCTTTATATGGGGATCATGTTTCTCTTTTTACCTTGTTAATGGCTGCTACTACCCTAGTGTACACGTTTATGAACAGTGGGAACATGCAACAACCAACGCAACCAGGTATGCCAAATATGAAGGTTATCATGTATATATTTCCCATCTTGATGATTTTCTTTTTTAACGAATATTCGGCAGGTCTGAGTTATTACTATTTTATTTCTACACTCGTTTCTATTCTCATCATGGTACTCATCAAACGATTCTTTGTAGATGAGGATAAGCTGAAACTAAAGATGGATGAACGGAAAGCGAAAGCCTCAAACACTGACGGTACAAGAAAAAAATCCAAATTCCAGGAAAAACTTGAAGAAATGCAACGTAAACAGCAAGAAATATCAAAGAATAAAAAACGTTAATTATGAAGTTTTTCATCGATACAGCAAATCTAAATGAGATAAAAGAGGCAAATGCGATGGGCATTTTGGACGGAGTAACCACCAACCCGTCACTGATGGCCAAAGAAGGAATAACAGGCCCCTCAAATATCCTTCAGCACTATAGAGATATTTGCTCAATTGTGGATGGGCCTGTGAGCGCTGAGGTAATTGCAACGGAATACGAAGGAATGATTCGAGAAGGAGAAGAATTGGCAGCTTTGCATAAAAATATTGTGGTCAAAATCCCGATGATTATAGAGGGAATTAAAGCCCTTAGGTATTTCTCAAACAAGGGAATAAAAACCAATTGTACCTTGATTTTTTCTGCTGGTCAGGCTCTTTTAGCCGCGAAAGCAGGTGCTACATTCATTTCTCCGTTCGTTGGTAGATTAGATGATATCTCCACGGATGGCTTAGCTTTGATTGAACAGATCAGGACTATTTATGATAATTATGCGTTTGAAACGGAGATTCTCGCAGCATCTGTTCGTCACCCTATGCATATAGTGCACTGCGCTGAAATAGGTGCCGATGTGATGACAGGACCTCTCAATGCCATCAAAGCGCTTGCGAAGCATCCATTAACGGATATAGGTCTACAACAATTTTTGGCAGATTTCGATAAAGGAAACAAATAATGCTTTCGAAAGAGGAACGCAAATTACGAAATGAGGCGTTTTGGGATGGATTCAAACTCTCCATGAAGAAGAAAATGTCTTCAACTGGAAGAAGAGTAAATTGGACCAACTACCCAACAGATATCAAAAACTGCTACTTACGAATGATTTGTGATGGAAAAATTACCGCTGTCTGCTTTGACTTGCAATTCAAAGATGACGGGGTTAGATCTATCGTTTGGGAACAACTCGAAGAGCTTAAAAAAGTTATGGAGGATCATATGAAGCACCCTACCCTATGGAAATATAACGTTGACGAGCCCGATGGTAAAAATTTTTCAAGAATTCAATGGGATATCTCAGAGCTCAATTTCTACCAAGATAATGATTGGCCGCTCATCTATGCATTTTTCAACTCTCGATTGACCGAATTTGATATGTTTTACCAGGAATTCAAGGATATACTTATTAATTTAGTGGAATAACAGTACCTTTGATGTCATGAAAAAACTATTTTTAGTTGCTTTTGCTTTCGTCTGTAAAATCGTAATTGCTCAAACAACTTTATTGAATGTCGATTTCCAAACTGGTATTCCTGCCGCTTTTTCAATCGTTGATAAAGATGGAAATACACCAGACATTTCCATGACTGAATTTTTAGGGCAAAATGCATGGATAACACTTCCCGATCCCGATGATAACACAAACGTGGTGGCCTCTGCTACCTCCTATTTTTCGCCTATAGATACTGCTGATCGATGGTTGATCACCCCCGCTTTGAACCTTGGTGCTTTTGGAAATAAAGTTGGTTGGTCGGCGAAGTCACATGACCCCTCCTATCCCGATGATTACTTGGTTTTGGTATCACACACCGATGCTGAACCTTCAAGTTTTACCGATACGATAGGTAATATTGAAGAAGAGAATTTTGAATGGACCAATCGTTCAGTTGATTTATCCCAAAATGGATACGATGACAGCACAATATACATTGCATTCGTCTTGAGAACATTTGATGGTTTTATGCTTTATTTGGACGATTTCCTCGTCGAAAAAGATATAGACACCAACTCTACTGAAATGCTTTCGGCATTAAGCATAAATATTTATCCCAATCCTGTTTCCAAAATTTTAACTATTGATGGATTACCTGAGTCATTCAAAGGGGAAATAATATCGTTCAACAACCAGTTGGTAAGGAAATTTGATACCAAATCAATTGATCTTGAAGACTTGTCCTCAGGAGTTTACTTTATTTTTATAAAATCTGATAATCAGTTAATTAAAGCACGTTTTATAAAAAACTAAATGAAGTAAATTGCTACAAGAAATTTACGATAAAGTCCGTGAAAAATTCTCATCTCTCGAGGGAAGTCATGATTGGTTTCACATAGAAAGAGTTTTACAAAATGCTAGATTAATTCAAGAAAAAGAAGGGGGTGATCTACTTATTATCGAACTCGGAGCTTTATTACACGACATTGCTGATCATAAGTTTCATGACAACGACTTCGAAATAGGTTCTAAAGTCGCCAAACGTTGGGTGATGGAGTTTTTTAACAACGAAGAATTAGCCTGTAAAATTGAAGAAATTGTTTCCGCTGTATCTTATAAAGGTGCCAACGTGAAAGATATTTCTCTTTCTCTAGAAGGAAAAATTGTCCGCGATGCAGATAGATTAGATGCCATTGGTGCTGTTGGCATTGCTCGAGCATTCGCCTATGGTGGTTCTAAACATCGTCCACTTTTTAATGAAAGAACAACGCCGGTGCTGCATAACTCAAAAGAAAGCTATGCTGCGAGTAAATCACATACAATAAACCATTTCTATGAGAAGCTTCTCCTCTTGGTAGATCGCATGGAAACAAATACGGCCAGAAGCATTGGTAATGAACGTCAGGTATTTATGCTCAACTTCCTTGAACAGTTTTTCAAAGAGGTAAATTTTTCAATCGAAGATTCGGTGTTCGACTTAACAAGTTTTCACGATCAACGGTGATTTTTTGAATAACTAGTGTAGCCTCCTTACTCTCAGGATACATAAACTCATGATTTAACAAACGGTGATATGCCTCTGCTTGTGTTGAGATTGCTGATACCTCTTCCGTGAAATATGTCTTTTTGAATTTATCCCAAATATATTCAACCGCCTCTTCACTAGGATGGCTTTTATCAATCTTTGAAAAGCGATAATCTCTTAACACATCCATAAAAATTTCGTAGGCAGGGAAATAAGTAATTGCTTTATCATTTTCTAAACATTCACAGAGTTGTATAAGCCGTGCTTTACTCCTATTATTATTGACTAATCCCTCTTTGAGATGTCTAACGGGACTCACTGTCACTATCACCTGAAGGTTAGGATTAACTATTTTTATGCGATCTATTGCGGATGTTACTTGCTGCCGCATTTCCTCAATACTAGATATGATCTTTACGAAATTTGAGGCCGGCTGCTGGTGACAATTCGCCACAAATAATTGGTTTGGTAATTCGTATCCAATGGAAGTGCCAAACGTTAGAATTAAATGAGTAGCTTGTTTAAGTTGATTTTTGAGGACGTCACCCATTGTGCTTAATCTAGTCCTTAACTCTTCTTCACTCATCGCGTAAAGTTTTCCAGAGAAGGAATAATCCAAAAAAACATCGTCCTTTTTAGCTGAATTGAAGTTTCGGTCCCCTAAGGTAAAATGAATGACGTTAGCTATTGAAAAAGGATGAAAAAGAGTACCGAATGGATTTACTTGAACATCAAAACCGGAAAGTGTTAATTTATTTCCTATCTCATCCGAAAAACAACTACCTAAGGTTACTATTGAAGATTGATAGTTGAATGAAATATTTTCTGGTGAAATATTGAGATCAATAAAAAATTTATCAGTCATTGATTAATGCTTTTGCGGTGAGGCGTGCACTCTCTGTGATAACTTCACCACTCATCAATCGAGCGATTTCCTCAATTCTTTCACCATCTGCAATTTCAAATATTTGAGTAGTTACCCTCGAGACATCTTTAATTTTTCTCACGTAGAAATGCTTATTTGCCTTTGCAGCAACTTGGGGTAAATGGGAAATGGCGAAAATTTGACGTTGTTTTCCCATTTGCTTTAAAAACCTACCCATTTTCTCCGCCACCTCTCCAGAAACACCCGTGTCAATCTCATCGAACAGTATCGTTGGTAAAGCTTTTTTCTCTGAGAGCATTTTTTGAAGTGCCAACATCAACCTTGAGAGTTCTCCGCCACTTGCTGCCTTTTCTATTGACACAGGAGAAAAACCAACATTAGCAGAAAATAACCAGTTCATTAATGTAAGTCCTGTTTTGCCCAACTCATGTGATAGAGATAACTGAATAAGTAATTCTGTATCCGGTAAATTCAACTCAATAAGTAGATCAGAGAGATTTTGTGTTACTGAAGGACTACTATTTTGCCTAGCCATATGTAAAGCGTTCGCCACATCAAATAATCTTACTTCCTCTGATTTTAAGTGCTGTTCTAAAACATTTATTTCTTCTTCAAGCTTATTTGCATTCGAGAATTGACTGCACAGCTCGTCGTAAAGAATTTTAAGCTCCTCTTGGCTATGTAGTTTGTGTTTATTCAATAAGCGATTGTATTCATCAATCTTTTGCGTCAGTTCATTCAATGCTCCTGAGTTCATTTCTTCATTCCCAATATTGGATGAAGCAATCGAAGCAATATCTTTCAATTCAAGGCGAATCGAACTTATTCTGTCACAAAGCTCTTTTGTTCGCGGATCGATTTCAACCCATTTTTCACCTGCTTGAACGAATTTCTTTAAGGTTTCTATCACATTTCCCTCGTCTTCCAACGTGGAGATACTGTTATAAAATTCATTCAATCCAAGTTGATGTTCCGAGAGTAGTAATTCTTGCTCTAATGCCACATAATCAGCTGTTGATAAATTCAATTTTGAAAGCTCCTCTTTGAGATACAAACGGTAATCATTGGATTTTTCACTCTCAAATAATTTATCCTTTAATAGTTGAAGTTTATTTTTATCCTGCTGAAAAATAGTAAACTGTTGCCGAAATAATTTTGCGTCATCAAAAGTTCCTGCCAAGTAATCAAATAATTCTAACTGGTAGGATTTATCCTTTAATTCAATGGTGTTAAATTGTGAGTGTATATGGAATAATTTATTCGCTAGCTCTCGTTGAATAGATAAGGTAATTGGGCTATCATTAATAAATGCACGTGATTTCCCCTCTTTTGTGATTTCCCTGCGAACCAATAGCTCGTCATCAATATCGATATCATGTAATTTTAACCATTCCAAGACTTCTGTATTTTGTGTAAATCGAGCCTCTACGATAGCTTTAGTTGCTGCTGGACCGATGATTGAAAAATCAGCCCGTTCACCGAGAATTAGATGCAGTGCATCAAGCAACATGGACTTTCCCGAGCCAGTTTCACCGGTTATTACAGTGAAACCCTCTTTGAACCTTAATTCAACTCGTTCAATTATAGCAAAATTTTGAATGTTTAGCTGAGTAAGCATATAGTTAATTCAATATTTCGGTATACCTCGACGAATTTCCAGAGTCTAATTTCTTCAAAAGATTTACGAAATCTGTTTTTTCCTTTATTTCAGAGTCGGATAAAACATTCTTGAACTCCATAAATTTGCCGTAAAGGAAATTCTGAACATTCACATTGTTCGGCCTTTGTTGAATGATAGGACTCAATTTATTCAGTGCATCGAACATTGCCTTCTTGGCGGCTACTTTATCATCGTATAATTTATCAATTCCTTTTCTGTGGTATGCATAATTACAATCTCTTAGCGGTTCATATATTTGATGCAATATATTATCTACTAGCCAAAATCTATTTTTCTTTCCTGTTTCGCTGGATTTCCATCCTGCAAAACCCACCGATTGAGCAGTCGAGACTATTTGTTGAGCTTCTGTAAAGTATGATGTGCCTCCCTTGGGTGCAAAAGAGTCATAATCCATACCAATAATAAAATAAGCATAGAATGCTAAAATTGATGTTAGGTTATCCTTGAATTGATTTTGTGCATATTGAAGCACAGTATTTCTAGAAAATGATATTTGCATATCTTCATCCTGAAAATTGAACAACACACTATTATAATTTGAATGGAAAGCTGGTCGATTTGACTGCACAGACATACTGCCTGAATAGTTACCGGTACTTGGAATCGATTTTATCTGTATTCGGACGATACAATTAATCCTTTCCTCGATATTGAATTTATCCTTTGTCCAAGTAGTATTATTCATGAAATCAGCGACTGTACGTTCCAACTGATCCAATATTTCTTTTTCAGTAGAGTTGACTTCTACCTTATTGTCTACAATAACATCCACCTGACAATTTAGCTCTTGCGAGTTTGCCTTCAATAAACCAAAGAAAGCGGTTAACAATAAGAAGGTATACTTTAACATGCTGAGTCAATAAAATTCAATATATCCAATGCAACTTCAGATTTGGGTTTTTTATCGAAAGTAGAAATCCCACCTCTTTTATCTAAGATAGTAATTTTATTACAATCGGATTGGAATGTTGTCCCTTCATTTTCCATAGAATTTAAGACAATGGCATCTAACTTTTTTGCATTTAACTTAGATAACGCATTTTCCATAGAATTATTGGTCTCAAGGGCAAAACCCATGATAAATTGTCTCTCACTCTTATTTTTAGCTGCCCATCCGAGTATATCAGCGTTACGTGTGAGCTTAAGTTCGAACTCACTCTCACTCTTTTTTATTTTTTGAGTTGAAATATCAATAGGACGATAATCTGCTACAGCAGCAGCAAAAATCCCCACTTCATTTTTACTCCAATTTTCTACCACTTTTTCCATCATCTCGTGAGCAGAGGTAACATCAATTCTCGTCAAGTTGGGGTGGTGTAATTCACGTTGAACAGGTCCAGAAATTAGGGTTACTACATACCCTTTGAAGAGTGCTTTCTCTGCAATTTCAAAACCCATTTTACCGCTTGAATAGTTACCAATATAACGCACCGGATCAATCTTTTCGTATGTTGGGCCTGCTGTAATCAATATGTTTTTTGATGAAACGCTATGATTTAGTAAAGTGTTTTGAATGCATTCAGCAATGTATTCTGGCTCCTCCATTCTGCCATGTCCTTCCAAGCCACTTGCCAATTTCCCGGATGTCGCAGGAATAACATGCACACCATCAGAAATTAATTGTAATAAGTTCCGCTTGAATGAAGGGTGCTGATACATATCGAGATCCATTGCTGGGGCAATAATTGTTTTACATTTTGCTGATAAATATGTAGCAAGTAATAAATTGTCACACAATCCATTTGACATTTTTGCAACCGTATTGGACGTTGCCGGCGCAATGACGAAGATATCTGCCCAAAGAGCCAATTCTACGTGATTATTCCAAACGCCAGTATCTTTATTCCAAAATTCTATAAACACTGGATTTTCTGAAAGAGTACTCACCACTAGAGGGCTTATAAAATCAGAAGAGGCAGGAGTCATTATACATTTGACTTCTGCCCCTTTACTTTTTAATATTCTAATGAGGTAAGCAATTTTGTAAGCTGCAATGCCTCCTGTAATTCCTAGAAGGATGCGCTTAGATAACATTACTCTTCTGACTCGGGATTACGAACGTAAATTTTATCTTCAAGTAATTCTTGGGTAGCTATAGCAGTAGCTTTCGCCATTCGCTCATAGTGCTTTGAAATTTCAATTTGTTCTCTGTTCTCAAAAATCTCCTCAAGGTTATCTGTTGAAGAAGCAAATTCTTGCAGCTTTTGAGTAAGTTCTTCTTTCATATCTGCACTTATCTGATTAGATCTTTTGGAAATAACCACTAAGGACTCATAGATGTTTCCTGTTTTTTCCTCCAATAAAATAGTATCTCTCGTTACGGTAGACTTTTCAGCTATTATGTTTCTTGTACTCATAGTTTATTCCTTATTTAATCTTCTCTCCTTTATCTAGTTTATCCATTAAACTATTTAATTCATTTAAATAGTTGGAAGTTTTGAACTGGCCTACAAAGTTAAGTAATCTTTCTTTAGCTTTATCAATTCTTTGTTGTTTTTTAGCGTCGATACTGTTTTGGGCCAATAAAATTGCATTTTTCGTCCATAAATATTCGTTTTCCTCGAAAAACTTTGACCGAGCATACCTTGTACTAAAGATTTCTGCCGAAGTTACTGCTGCTCGGTAGTTATTTGTTTTATCATATAATCTAACCTCTTCAAAATCTTTCAATTCAATTTTAGAACGAAGGTCATCTATGATTTGGTTGCAAGAATCGATAAGTGTACTCTGAGGATAGCGATTAACAAAATCTTGGACGTTATTAATTGCTTTGGTAGTTTCGCTCTGGTCTAGGTAATAAAAAGGTGAATTTCTAACACTACATAGAGCTTTCATAAACATTGACTCTTCAATTTTTGGACTGAAAGGGAATCGAGATAGATAGGATTCAAAGTAATATTCAGCCATGTAATAATCTTTGGTTTCGTAATAAGACTTTGCCAAGCGGTAATAGGCCAATTCTCCTTCACCAGTTTTTGGGCTATGTTGATAAATTTGCTCAAAAAGTACAATACAGCGATCGAAATCTTTTTTTTCATAAAGTGCGTTAGCAGTCTCAAACTTCAATGTGTAATCATCTCCCTTTACCACTTTGGAATATTCTGAGCACGAAGCCACCAAAACAAAAAACACTAAATAACTTGTAATTACTTTCATTTTACCCTTAAACTTTTTCCAATTTGTAATGTTGTCGACGTTTTTATCTTGTTTAATTGACAGAGCTGAGATATTGTTGTGCCATGCTTTCTAGCAATTGACGACAAGGTATCTCCAGAACGAACCTGGTAATACTTAGCCTGCGATGCACGAACTACAGGCTTTGGATTAATTTTAATTACCTCGCCTTTATCTTCTGTGCTATTGTCAACTTCCTTGTTTCCCGAATAATAATGATCACTCGGCTTGGCACCTGCTCGAAATAAACCACTATGCACTAAAACACTGTCATTTTTTAATTTTTTCGTTTGAAAATTAATAATTTCTTCTGGATTCATGGTGGCGTCATAGAACCTCACTTCGAAGTGCAAGTGAGAACCAAAGGAATGACCAGTATTCCCTCCAAGTGCAATTGGCTCTCCAGCTACAACTTCCTGATTGGGATATACAAGAAATTTGCTTAAATGACCGTAATATGTTTCAAAGCTATTTGGATGCCTAAGTACAACTAGGTTTCCGTAGCCACCTTCGTTATATTTTGCGTATCTCACCTTTCCTGACCAAGCTGCATAAACTGTATCACCTGTTTCCAAATCTAAATCCATTCCAGTGTGCTGCCTTCCATTTCTAAACTTGTAGGTGGAAGTTACTATGCCAGAGACAGGAGGGAAATACTCACTGCTTTCCCCGCCATTCAGATGAACCCATACGGAATCTTTCATTTGACCGAGGTCGTTTCTCGCACCTGATAGGTAGGAATTATTATTCCAGTTTAAATTGAATTTGAATTGTTGTTTTTCTGTCATAAACTGGTGTACCCGTTTATTCATGACCCCATCAAATTTATTTTCATCGTATAAACGCCATGTCTGATTGGAGAATACTAGAATTTTTCCAATACTTGTCTCAATGGTATCAATACACGTTTGGCCTTTTACCAAGGCAACATTTACGAATACTAAAAACAAAAGAAGCTTAGCTGGCAAGGTTTTTTTTATTGAAGGACCAAAGGTACTAAAAAATTAAATTGCTCTTACGTCATCGATTTCTATATTGAATAGAACTGCCTCATTGGGTTTTACCTTATTGGCAAAGCCAAATTTACCGTATGCTTGTGCCGCCTCCAATAGAACAAAATACCTCTCGCCCACTTTCGCTTTCTTCAATATTTTTCTCAGACCGGGCACTAAGGCATTTTGACCGGGGATATACCTAATTGGGGTATTGTTAAAATACGTGTTAATGACATTTGCCGTTGTTTTGGTTGATGCCGTCATCTGAAGATAAAATTGTTTGTCTTCCGTTTGATCTAAATCAGAAGCTATTCCGTCTTTTATTAACCACGACTTGATTCCATTTTCATTGATGCTTGGCTCAACATAAGAATATATCTTAACATACAACCAAACAGTAGAATTAGCTGGAATGACATCTCCTAGACCTTTATTTCCATATGCGAATGAAGAAGGTAATTCAATTTTTACAAAATCCCCTAGTGATAATTCTTTAAAGGCAATATCCCAGCCCAGTGTTTGAACATTATACCCAACAATAAATGGGAAAACGGGCAAGTTGGCCCTATTATTTCCGTCTATAATTTTACCATCGGGAAGAGTCAGTCTATATTCAATAAGCACCATTTCGCCATCTTTTATTTTTCTCCCTTCGGCATCGTTTAACCATTTAATTTGTATTCCACTCGGAAGTGTTTTAGATGTGACTACCTTCCCCTGCTCAAATGACTTTAAATTTTCCTTGGAGTCACCGAACGAGGTGGTGTCGCCTTTAGGGCTTACTTTATCCTTATTCTTGATTTCGGTTTTTACAGGCTCGTTTGATTTCTCATCTTTCTGCACACAAGAAAACAGAAAAAAAATAAGAAGAGAAAAAATTGTAAGTATTTTCATTTTATTTCCAATAATTTAACATCAACATACAAAATCGCTTGAGGAGGTATGGTATATCGATCCCCTAATAACCCATGTCCTAAATAACTCGGTAAAATAAATTTTGCTTTCTCTCCAAGCCTCATCAGTCTTATGCCTTCTTGAATCCCGGACTCAACATCACTTTTACCAATCACAATAGACTCCTTTCCAGAAATAGTATCTGTTTTATAGCAGATCGTTCCATCGAGGCGCTCAATTTTGACATTCACACTTACTTCATTCCCCATCTTAACTTTATCTCCTTTTGTCTTGTTATAAATCATATAACGAAGACCAGAGCTAGTCGTATCCATTTTTAGGTAGTTGTGATGACGTAAAAAAGCACTTATTTCAAGTTGCTCTCTGGCGTTTAACTCCTGGTTAAAATCAACCGAGTGCTCTTTACCCCAATCTTTTTTTTCTTCAACTTTCTTTTGATTCTCTGGTCGACAAGCGATTAACAAGGCAGAGATCAACAAAAAAGAAAGATACGTGCGCATACTTATAATAACTCGTGTAGTAACGACTTGAAGCGAGAAATAGTTACATCCAAGCTATCCTTAGATTCGCCACCTGCAGCATATTTATGTCCGCCACCATTAAAATGGTTGGATGCAAATTCGTTCACATAATAAGTACCTTTTGACCGAAAGGACATCTTGACGCCCCCCTCTTTCTCAACTGCAAATAAGGCTATGTGTATTCCCTTAATGGATAAAACAACGTTTACCAAGCCTTCTGTATCACCTTTTTTATAATTAAATCGTCTTAAGTCATCACCACTTAGGGTAATAATACCAATAGGAGTATTTGGGATCAGTTCCATGCGTTCTGCAATAGCAAAACCTCTTAATTGTAATTTACCGACAGTATTATCGTCATAAATTGCCTCGTGAATCTCTACATGGTTAAGTCCTAGTGATAGTAATCTTTCCAATACATGATGTGTATATGCGCATACAGAGGGGAATCTGAAAGAACCCGTATCTGTCATCATACCCAAATAAATCCCCCTTGCACAAGCCATATCCACATGATTTTCCAAACCATTATTTTCTAAAATCTCGTAGAACAGCTCTGCGGTTGAAGAAGACGTAACTTTGGAGATACTCCAAGTGGTAAATATAGACGGATTCGGGTGATGATCAATCATTATCGACGGGCGCGTTAACGACTTGAATATGTCCTGCATGTCTTCTCCCACTCTCGATGGGCTGTTATAATCGAGGTGTATAGAAGCCTCTACTTTTAATAGCTCTATACGTGCCTGCTCGTCGAGTAAATCATAAACTCGGTAGTTGACATTTTGCAAAAAAGGAATTAAAAAGTCAGCGGGTGAATCTGGTAACAAAACAATTGCCTCTTTACCTAAATTTTTCAAAAAGAAATAGCAAGCTGAGGCACTACCAATTGCGTCTCCATCGGGAGATTTATGCGTAGTAATTAAGAAGGAAAGGTGGCTAGAAACTATATGTTTAAAAGAATCCATATTAATTCTTTTGTTGCATTTGTTCATCTTCCTCTTTGTCGGGAGGAAATAGCTTAGGTTCATCTTTTTTATTCTGAAGATAATCCAACATATCTTCAATTTGTGAAATACTCACGCGTTTAGCGATGATCTTTTTGTCCTTATCTAAAATATATACGACCGGTGTACTAAAAATGTCATAAGTGGTTTGATAATTAAGCGATTCTAGCGTAGTTGGTTTCGGTCTGAGATCTCCGGGCACAGGCACTAGGCTATTTGGATCTTTTTTAGCTAATTCATACAATTTATCTGTCACTGCGACATTTATAAATTCTAATTTATTATCTCTGATAAACTTTTTCCAACCTTCAAAATCCTTACCTATTGCTTTACCCACAGCTACCACCTCTACATTACGTGCCTTCAGCTTTTTTAGGTATAGTTCATTTAATTTGGGTGTTGTTTTCTTACAATGTCCGCACTCAGGATCCCAAAAATACAAGATTGTATATTCCGCGTTGAGTTTATATAAATCAACCCAATTCACATCTGTGGTATCCTTTAGGATAAGGTTCGGTGGCCGAACACCAACAACTAAGTTCAGTTTATTTTCAATATTGTCGCAAAGGTCTTTCAATTTATCTTCTGTTACCCAGAATGCCGGAGATTTTCCCTCCGAATTTTTTGAACAGTAATACTTATTTACCATGTATAAGTATACCTTGTCCATTCCCATGATTTCGCTTTTCCCGTAGTTGGATGTAATCCAACCAACACAGTACTCAAACATTTTTGATTTTGGATCTAACCGATCACAGAAGTCGTAGGCATATTTCACGACAGTATCCCAATGTTGTATCATCATATTTTTTCCAAAATAGAACTCTAACTTGTTATGAAAAACTGGGTTGTTCACCAATGCGTCATATTTGAGATCTACATTATCCCAAAAATGAGTTCTGTAAAATTTAAAACGGAATTCGGGATCTATTTCTTTCCCATCTTTATCTTTAGGGCTTTCAGGAACTTCAACTTCCATGGACATCTTTACTATTCTACCCACCATTTTTGAAGCATGTGTGGTAATGAGATTTTTTTGATAAGCATCTACTTCTTTATTTAAGGACTCAATTTTATCTGTAAGCGTATTGTAAGCGGGGTCGTCTTTTTTTTGTTTATTTCTTTCCTCTGATAATTTATTTACCTCGACTTTCTTTTCCGTTATGTAGTTTACATAGGGAACAAAAAATCTATTTTCCTCAGACTTCTTGACTTTCATGTTTTTCATAAAATCTGGCGCAGCGGTTTCCATAATAACATCTTCGTTATTATAAATGAATTCAAAATACTTTTGACCAGGCAATAACAACCCCACAATTCCTGGTACTTGTTTTTTACCTTCAAAAACAACCTCTCCATTTTTCATTTCTGCTGTGTCAGCATAGAAAAGCTTTTGACCGTAATATTTTATGAGGTATACGGTAGTGTCTTTTTGACCGGTAACTTTTAGTCTAATCTTTTGAGCTTCAGCACTGTAAAAAAGACTCATAAACAAGCAAATGGCAACTATTTTTTTCATTCTATTCATTTTCATATACGAATATCTAATAATATTTATTTAGTGTACAGATATTAACATTTCTTTAACCTATTTATTAAACAACTTCATCACATTTTTTCTAGCTGTGATAGTTCCAAAGCCTATAAAAGTAATAAAACTTACAGGTAAGATTATCACTGCAATAAAACTAAAGTTTTGATCGAGGTATATCCCTCCAACTTGAAGAATGTCATTTATCCACCACTTTACGAGAAAGAATAAAGCAAAAGCCGCTAGTAAAGATAAAGCAAAAACAACCGAGAAATACTGTGCAAAAATCCTTGAAATAAATAAAGGAGAATATCCAATTCTCAGCAAGGTTTTAACCTCGTAGCTATTCTGAGACAACAACAACTGCATATATTGAAGCAGAACAATACTGGAACTAATAACGGCAATTATAGAAACTATAAAGACAATAACAATCATTGTAGAAATAATACTTTTTAATCTACCAACTATCAATTGTGCTTTTTTAGGTTCCAATCCTTTTTTACTCATATAATCCTCTAAACTTCCAAATTGACCTTCTTTTCCTTTGATTATTAGCTGTGTTGTCTTTCCTGCTTGGTTCTCAGCATATTTTTTATTCGCATAATCTAAGAATTCCATTGGAACCAATAAAGCAGAAATTTCATTCGTAAAGCCAATTATCCGAGCGTCCAACCATTCTTCCCCTTTTGGTCCAGAGATTCTAAGTTTGAAAGGGATAGAGGTTGCCACTTCATCAGTAATCTGAGGTATTCCCGCAGAACTCATGAAGGTGTTCAACATTACCACAAAATCTCGAGGCATAATGATAGGCAATACTTTAGATTTTTGGTTCCACTCCCACTCCTTAGCGTGCACATCCACGAACTCTTTATTAATTGATTGGATGAATGCATCAGTTTTAAATGGGGGCACCATGTCGCTATTTGTTTCTAACCAAACCCTAAAATTATTTGACTTTACTGCCTGAACTTTGTCTACAAAAGGTAAATTAGCAATCTCATCGATTTCCTCCTGTATAAAGTCATTTTTTGAAAGATTAAAACTGCTGGCACTTGTCACCTTCCTTTGAACCACCAGAATATTAGACCCCAAGACATCACTTCCTTCACCAAACTCGTTAATCCTGTAGAGAAAATGAGCTGACGTAATTAAAAATGTCATTCCAAGCAAGGCACCTATTGCAGCTAAAAGCAATTGTTTCCTGTCTTGATTTTTGAATAACAATTTTTTGATCATCATCAAAGTTTTATCTCTTTATTAAATGGGATTTTATCTGTAGGATCTAGAGTTGTGAAAATATAGCCTGCACTAAGTTCAGTGCATCTTTTTTCAATTAACTCAAAAGCTAATTGCGAATTTTTTTCGTCTAAATGAGAAAAAGGTTCATCCAAAATAACAAACTCAAATGGTTGAGAAAGAGCCCGTAATATAGCCAATCGCTGTTGCTGTCCCATTGACATTACCCCTACCTTTTCCTTCCATTTTTTATCAATACCTAAATGAGCTGACCATTCAATCAATTGATCTACAGTAACTCCTCCCTTTAAATTCGTATTCAAAAGAACATTCTCCTCACAAGTTAAAGAGGGAAGCAATTGTAAATCTTGAAAAACAAATGAGAGTTTCTTTTGCCTAACCGAGAGCCACTCGGGAATAGTAAATTGCGAAATATCAGTTGAGTTGAATCTAATTTTACCACTATAATCATGTCTCAAACCGGCAAGAATATGCGTAAAAGTTGTTTTACCTTTTCCGCTTGCTGCATTAACCAAAATATTCTCTCCCTGTTCAATACTGTGCGTATTGTTCCATAGGCTTTGGGGATGGTGAGAGTAGTCAGCCAAAGGATCAGGTAAAACACAATCAAATGTTATATTCATCAGAAGCCCTTATTTTCAATAATCATTCCATTATTTTGAAGAATTGAAATCATTTGTTCCTTCAAAGAAATATCCAGATATGGATTCAGTCTCTGTAAGTCATCATATTTATTCAACCAGGTTAATTGACGTTTTGCATAGTTTCTCGTGTGCTGCTTTATTTTTTCTATCGCTAGCGTGCGGGAATTTTCAATGGTTGTCCATTCCTGGTATCCCACCGTTTGCAGCGGTGAAAGATGACTAAAAGATTTTAATGAATTGACTTCTTTTTCTAATCCATTTTCTAACATATCGTCGACGCGTGAATTAATACGATCATACAGATCTTCTCTAGACCAATCAATAGAAAATCGTAAAAAAGGAATATTAATAGGTTTTAAATCTCCGGTCTGTTGGGATTTTAAGGGCAAGCCTGATATCCTCAACACCTCGAGTAAGCGCATTAGTCTTCGAGGATTTTGAATATCAATATTTTTCAAGGCATTTTCATCGAGCGACTGAATCTCCTTTATTAAGTACTGCGCGCCATGTTGTTCATATGCTTTCAATATTTCTCTCATAACCCTTGTATCTTTGGGTAAATCATCCAAACCAAACAAATAGGCATCGATATACATACCAGATCCACCAACCACTATGAGGATGTCTTTATGTTTAAAATAATCTTCTGTGAATTCCCTTGCCTCTTTAGAAAAAGTAGCTGCTGTAATAGCTTCGTGAATCGAGTGGCTAGCAATGAAGTGATGCCGAACTTGACTTAATTCATTTATATCTGGACGAGCGACACCTATCTCCAACTCTTTATAAAACTGCCTAGAATCTGCGGATAGTATGTCAGCATTTAACATTTTTGCAATTTCTATCGATAAACTAGTTTTACCAGAAGCCGTTGTGCCTTGTAGAACGATGATTATCTTCTTCAATCCATCAATTTATATCCGTTGTAAATTTCGAAAATTCTTCGCACATAATATACTGCATGGCCACGATATACGCCACATTTTACGACAGGAAGCCTGTAGAAATTCACATTACTTAACTTCATTACTGCTTTTTCAACATGCCCATCCCAAATCAGTGGATTCAAATTTAATTTTTTAGCAAGTTTTTGAGCATCCTCAATATGGCATTTTCCGGCATTATAGGAGGCTAGCGTAAATTTAACCCTTTGAGTCATGTCTGGAATTTTCTTCCAGTCCTCCATTGATGCACCCAGTAATTTCATTCCTGCTGACAGCTGTTGGTCAACAGTAGAAGATGGAGTAATCCCGTATTTTCTACCTGTTGCAGGCATGAACTGTATTATACCAAAAGAACCTCCCATTCCAACAGCCTGTGTATTAAAATTTGATTCTTTTTGCGCTATAGCAGCTAATAATTTCCAATCCCAACCGCTTCCAGTGACGGCTAATTTGAAAGATTTGTCAAATGGAGTTAAGGCCCCTTTCTTCGAAATGAATTGAACAGGAAGTTCAGAAACAGTATAATCAAAATATCGTTTTTTCAACAATGCAAATTCTGAAGATTTGATATAATTGATAAGAAATGAATTCAACTTTTTATCCAATGATATACTCGAATTTCTTAAACCAAAAGCTATTTTTTGAGGAAAGGATATTACAGTTGATACATCGATATTACTGAATAAATCTTTAGAAATTCTTCCTAAATTCTCATGGGCTACGGTGAAATCAATTACCCCTTTGTCAACCATTTCGATCAAATCCTCTGAGATAGGATCCCCTTGATACACTTTAATATTAATATCAATGCCTACCTCGTCTTCTAAATATTCAAGTCTTTTTTGAAAACTAGAATTTTTACGAACATAAACTGTCTTTTTGTCGAGTTCCTCAATCGATTTAATTGGTTTTCCTTTGCGCTGAATTAGGACTTGTGGAGAGGTGTAAAAAGGTGTTGAATACTTTATATCTTGTATGTTAGAAAGGGATATGCAAATATTTGCCGCGACTATATCGCCCTCACCATTTTTTAGGTGCTGATATAATTTATCACTTTCACTGATAACTTTAATTTCAAGCGGCAAACCCAGGTATTTTGCGAAAGTATCTAGAATCTCATATTCAAAACCCAACTGCTTATCCCTGTATTCATAAAAGGATAGCGAACTATTCTCGGTTAATACGATGAGTTTTCCTCGTTTTGTAATTTGCTCTAAATCAATAGTTTTTTCTATATCCTGAGGATTATAGGTGCAAGAAAATAGTGTAATAAGAAACCAAAAGGCTATAAACAATCTCAAAATCAATCAATTAATTTATTAATGAAGTACGAGGAAAAAACATAAAAGTTTCTTTTATATTTTTTGTGCAAATCAAAAAAAAACATCATATTTGAATTGATAAAGAGGATTATATGAATAACGACCAAAATGAAATTTATTCAAAAGTTGTAAGGGCAGGAAAGAGAACTTATTTCTTTGATATTAAATCAACGAAAAATAATGACCTGTATATTACGTTAACTGAAAGTAAAAAAACTTTTGGTGAAGATGGTGATGGCAACTATCAAAAGCATAAGATATTTCTATACAAAGAAGATTTTGAGAAATTTAGAGAAGGACTAGATGACGTACTCAATAAAATTGAGGAAATTAAAAATAATCAATAACTTTTGTCTCTAATATATCGCATTTAGAATAAATCACTATATTTGCATTCTCAAAACACAAGGGAGTTTAGCTCAGCTGGTTTAGAGCATCTGCCTTACAAGCAGAGGGTCGGCGGTTCGAACCCGTCAACTCCCACAAGAAAAAAGCACCTATATAAAGGTGCTTTTTTTATTTATATCTCAACATTAAAACGATATATACTTAACGAACATTGTCCTCATTCAAAATCTTAATAAAATGAAAACCCCTGGGCGCAAAACCTTCGTTATAAAACATTTTGTGCGCTTTGTAATTTGTTGTATATGAATCCAATGAGAGCATAGTACAATTTTCTTCGATTGCCTTTTGATTTAAAAAATCAAATAATAACTTACCGACCCCCCTGCTTCGATGTTTATTACAAACTACAATATTGTCTAATTCAAGGTATCTACCACACCACAATTTATTTCCTAGCCAAAAACCACTGATACCGATACACTCCTCGCCATCAAACACCCCTACTTGGCCGTAATTGTGTTTTAACATATCCATCAATTCTGTCTCATATGCAACTGCTGTTAAAGAAGGATATAGTTCATTTAATACCGATAAATATTGAAGCATCTCCTCTATCCCATTCATTTCTCTAACTGTAAGTGAATCCATAATTTATTTCTTTGGAAGTAAAATTAATACAACTGTCAGGAATAAAGTCCAATCTTGTTCTTATTTCTTACAAGAATTGACATAGAAGCCTTAACTTCGCAGTGTATGAAAATCATCAAACGGTTTCTATCTAAAATCTTGACAGTTTCATCCTATCTAAAGGTATTGCATAGAGGTTTTTACCTTTTATATACTCTTCGACTTTTAAAAAATGACCAAAAATTCAAATTCCATTATGCGGTAAAAAAATGGATTTCACCCACGGACATCGTAGTGGATATTGGCGCCAATCTCGGTTATTTTGCAAAGACATTTTCTCGATTAGCCAGTGAAGGAAAAGTAATTTGTATAGAACCTATTCCAATCTTTTATCAAACCTTATCATATTTTTTAGGGGCTAAATCCAATGTGGAAATTCACAACATTGCCTTGGGAGATAACGATGGTCATGTAATGATGGCTATGCCTGAAACAGACGGTTTTATTCGTACTGGTTTACCCCACGTCATAGATATCCAGGATAAATCAACACATGAAAAAACGCAGGAGGTAAAAATCGTGAGAGCCCACAATTTTTTGATTTCTCTTCCAAAAATAGATTATATCAAATGTGATATTGAGGGATATGAGGCTGTAGTGTTTTCTAATCTTAAAGAAGTACTGCAAAAGTTCCGACCCGTTGTACAGCTAGAAATTGCCCAGGAAAATAGAAATAAAATCCTTGAATTATTTCAAGAACTTGGTTACAGGCAATTTGGCATAGTAAATTTTGTGTTGGTTGAAGAGCATGGTGAACAACAAGAAGAAGGAGATTTTTTGTTTGTCCCCTTAGAGAAAAAAGAAGCGTTTATTTCGCGTAACAACTCATGAAGATTCTACAACTTTGTAATAAAGCCCCCTTTCCACCTAATGACGGAAGCAGCATTGCTATTTACAATATGACTCTAGGTCTTATATCACAAAATATTGATATTCATTTATTTACACTAAATACAAATAAACATTATAAGTCTGATAGCCAGGTTCCAGAAGTTTTCAAACATAAAACAGTGTATACCTCTTTTGACTTAAATACGAATCCCACACTTTGGGGTGCTATGCAGCATATTGTAACTAAAAAAAGTTATTTTATTTCGCGATTTCACGATTTACGATTTGAAAAAAAAATAGTCAATTTCATAGAAAAGAACCCTGTGGACATCGTTCAAATTGAAGGACTTTTTATGTGTTCATATATCCCTGCGATAAGAAAAGTATCTGGCGCAAAAATAGTCTTGCGTGCGCATAATTTAGAGCACCTCATATGGGAGAGGCATATTCAACATTCTTCTTCCTGGTTAAAAAAAATGTACTTGCAAATTGAAAATAAAAAGTTAAAACAATTTGAAATAGAAACATTCTCAACAGTCGATGCTGTGGTGCCTATTACACCGAAAGATGCTTTTTTCATCAAAAACCTTAGTAATGTAGCGCTACACACAGCACTTACCGGAACGAATATAGAAGAATACAAAAAAGAAATTTCTCCAGAATTCAATACGTTATCCGTCTTTCATTTTGGATCGATGGACTGGATCCCCAATCAGGAGGCTGTAGATTGGTTTTTAGAAAATTGCTGGGAGAAAATAAAAGCAAAAATTCCACAAGCTCTATTTGTCATTGCGGGAAGAAATATCCCTGATAAATACAAGAATATAAATGATTCTTCGATAAAAATAGAGGAGAATGTTCCTACTTCAGCAGAAATCTATAATAAATACAATATTATGGTAGTTCCTGTTCTTTCTGGCAGCGGACTTCGCATTAAGATTGTTGAGGGGCTCTGTTTCGGTAAAGTCATAGTTTCCACGAGTATTGGCGCAGAAGGAATTGAATGTCAACCGTCAAGAGATATTTTGATACAAGACAGCCCAGAAACGTTTTCAAAGGCCATAATTGAATTATTAGAAGACCCCGCGAAATGCATTCAAATTGAAGAAAATGCTAGGAAATTCGCAAATGAGCACTTAAATTTCGAGCCAATTGCTCAGAATTTAGTAGCTTTCTATAAAAAATTAATCCTTGAAAAAGAATGATCATCGCCCTGATACTCATTTGTACGTCAATATTGCTAATTTTCCACTCTTACCTTTTATACCCCTGGTTTCTTTCCATTTTACCGAAAAAGAGTAATGATTGGAATAATTCGTTGCAAAAGTATTCTGTCGCTGTTATGATTGCTGCTTATAACGAGGAATCCGTGATTGAGGAGAAAATAATGAGCGTTCTGAATAACTTACCGAAAGGAGTCGACCTTGATATCTATGTTGGGTCAGATGCTTCAACCGATAGGACAGGAGAAATCGTTAAACATATTGGTAAAATTCATTCAAATGTTCATCTAGAAACTTTTGCAGGCAGAACTGGTAAAGCAGCAATTATAAATTCTCTATCAAAAGATAAAAACCACGATATATTTATTTTAACAGATGCAAATGTGCTGTTTACCTCAAATACAATCATTGAATTGCTTAAGCCGTTTCAAGAACCAAAAGTAGCTTTAGTTTGCGCTAATATTTTAAAAATCCCCGTTGGTAAGAGTTCTTTCGAGTCCTTGGAGAAATCCTACATAGAAAGAGAAAACAGAATCAAACAGATGGAAAGCGACTTATGGAAAATTGTGATAGGTGCTGAAGGTGGTTGCTATGCTATTCGAAGAAATGAGTATGAGGATATTCCTAAAAATTTCTTCATGGATGATTTTTTTATGACGATGCAGGTAATTGAGAAAAGGAAATATGTGATTTTTCAAAAAAATGCTATCTGTCATGAATATATCCCTAGTCTAGCTAAGGAAGAATTCAAAAGAAAAACAAGGATATCAATAGGGAATTTTCAAAATTTATATAGGTTTAAAAACTTGTTGTCTCCTTCTCGAGGGGCGGTATCATTTGCCTTCATGTCGCATAAAGTTTTACGCTGGCACACCCCGCTATTTCTTCTTGTAATGCTGCTGTCTTCGGGATATCTTTGTTTTTATAGCTTGAACCTTTTGCCTTTTTTTATAGTTCAATTTTTACTGCTTTTTAGCCCGCTATTTTCAGTAAGTAAGATTCCAATATTATCTCCCCTAATTCATTTTTACAGCATGAACATTGCCTTATTTATCGGCTTTATTCTCTATTTAAAAGGGGTGAGATCCAGTATTTGGGAACCAACATCACGAATGAAATAATTCATTTAATAGACTTATATTCCAAAAACTTCTTTTTTACAAATAAGGCTAAATTGTAATCACTAGCGGATTTAAAAAAGTTCAAATCCATATTCAAATACTCAACAAATTCGTTAAGTTGACTCTCATTTAGATTTATTAGCGAGTAGGCGTTGCAGGTACGAACATATTCTTTAACCAATTCACGCTGTTTATCTTCAAATCTTGCCTCAGTAACCCAACGCTTATTTCTCTCCTTTTGCGAAAAAGTTTCATAAAGATAAGTAATCGGACTTTTTAGTATTTCTACCCCCGTGACTGTCCTGGTTTTTTCCATTGCTAACTTTTGGCGTTGCTCCTTAATTTCTAAAGCACTCTTGATAGGCCGCAGGACAACCTCATTCAACTTCTTGGTTTTATACTTCAATATGATCAATTTATTCATTCTGCAGGCGGCATCTACATCGGCTTTAACCACAAATAACTCCTTAGGATATTCCTTAACGGAGACCACGATGGTGTCATTTGGTTTGGCTTGAATTGAAAAGCTGCCATCAGGTTCACCGAATATTGCTGAGCCTTCTGTTTTATTATAAACAACAGTTTGGTAAAACGATTGCGGCCTTAAAGTGTCTATCACTCTTGCTTTTACGACAATAAATTGACAAGATTTTTGAGCATAATGGTGAGACATTACTATGAGAAACAAGACTAGAGAGCATGTTTTTATCATCCTACACAATAGGCGTTTTGAAATACCATTCGATAGAAATCACCTCTTGCGCGAGCAAAACGAGAAGCAATATCGGCAAAATTATCGTGGTTAAAATCCAAACGAGAAAAACCAATATTTTGGAAAACAATGCCATATCGTAACAAACGGGTGGCACCAATAAGTCTTGCACATGGGACGCTATAACCACCTCATCAATTTCGTCTGAGTACTTGTGGTATCTATTCAAAAGTTTGTTATTCTCAAGAGCATAACTTCTTAAATCAGCATATTGCTCATTCGTCATTTCTTGGTAAGTAAGTTCATATGCTATATTTTTCTCGCTAAGTTCTTTGCGTTGTTGCATTTTCGTCTGCAAATTTCTTACCCTTACCCCCATTAAAAACCCAAAAATCATCAATACCCATACCTCCATGACAAAACCCGAAATAATCAATAACAGGGAAGATAAAAAGGCGAAAATCAATAGAAACATATCTTTTCTTTTTTTTGCCATTAATTTGACGATTTGACCACCATCTAAGGGATCAATCGGTAATAAATTTATGATATTTAAGAATAAAAATAATACCGAAAGATTGAGTAACCAAGGTATCTGCATATCATTAGCAATAAAGAAACAAATAGCTCCTAGTAGCACACCGGGAATAGGACCTGACATCACCACTAGCAAACTCTCTCGTTGTGAATATTTATCTTTGTATCCTTGCACGAAAGCTCCCATTAGAGGAACAAAAAGCATTTTTACATTTTTATATCCAAACCACTTCATGGCAATAAAATGTCCGAATTCATGGATAATGAGAACGAGTACGAGGTGTGTAATAAATTCAAATTCGTGATCAAAGAAAAGTAAAAAAACACCGATAAATAAGATTATTGAGAATACCGTTAATCCCCAATTACTCTTTTCAGCAGGTGCTGCTAGTGTTGGTTTTTCAGGAAAATGGTTTAATTCACTCATCTTACATTCCGGGCATACCACCCATACCTTTTAACCTGCTCATCATACCAGTCATGTTTCTGGGATTACTCATCATTTTCATCATTTTTCTCATATCGTCAAATTGCTTTAACAATTTATTGATTTCTTGGATATTAGTCCCACTTCCATTCGCTATTCTATTTTTTCGTGCAGTATTCAGAATGCCTGGATTTGATCTCTCTTTTGGTGTCATCGACAATATTATCGCTTCAACACCCTTAAATGCATCCTCGGGAACATCAACACCTTTCATGGCTTTCCCCATGCCTGGAATCATACCCATCAGGTCTTTTACATTCCCCATTTTCTTTATTTGTTGCAACTGAGCAAGAAAGTCATTGAGATCAAATTGATCTTTCATGATTTTCTTCTGAAGACGTTTTGCATCCTCCTCATCAAATTGCTCTTGAGCCTTTTCAACAAGTGAAACCACATCCCCCATGCCTAATATCCTATCTGCCATTCGCTTCGGATAGAAAATGTCTAGTGCATCCATTTTTTCACCCGTACCTACGAATTTTATAGGTTTGTTTACCACAGCTTTCACGGATAGTGCCGCTCCACCTCTGGTGTCACCATCTAATTTTGTGAGGACAACACCATCAAAATTTATTTTTTCATTGAATGCTTTTGCTGTGTTTACAGCGTCCTGACCTGTCATCGAATCGACAACAAAAAGTGTTTCGCTGGGTTGGATAGCTGACTTAACACGTGCAATTTCATCCATCATTTGCTCATCCACAGCAAGTCTACCAGCTGTATCGACAATCACCACGTTGAATCCTTTACTTCGGGCATGAATAACAGCATCTTGAGCTATACGGACAGGATTTTTCTCTTCGCGATTAGAATACACCTCGATGCCCAATTGTTCTCCAAGCACATGTAGTTGGTCAATGGCAGCAGGGCGATATACATCACAAGCCACCAACAATACGTTTTTTCCCTTTTTGTTTTTAAGGTAATTTGCGAGTTTTCCCGAAAAAGTTGTTTTACCTGACCCCTGCAAACCAGACATCAACACGATAGAGGGACTGCCCTTCAGATTGATTTCTGATTCATTACCCCCCATAAGCTCAACTAATTCCTCATGGCAAATTTTAACCATCAATTGGCCTGGAGATACTGCCGTTAAGACATCTCTACCTAAGGCCTTTTCTTTTACAATATTGGTGAATTGTTTCGCAGTATTGAAGTTGACATCAGCGTCCAGAAGTGCTCTTCGAACTTCTTTTAACGATTCTGCAACATTAATTTCGGTAATTTGACCTTGACCTTTTAATACTTTAAAGGCTCTCTCAAATTTATCGGTAAGATTTTCAAACATATTCTTAAGCTTATACTACAAAGATATACAATGCCGTGCTTTCAAAAACAGATTTTAGCAGAAATGGTAACGAATTAAGCTATATCGGTTACCAATTGATTTTTTTCGATCATTTTCCTTATATTTATAAGAGCATACCTCATTCTTCCTAATGCCGTATTGATTGAAATATTCTCACTATCGGAAATTTCTTTAAACGACATATCCTGAAAAATACGCATTTGTATTATTTCTTTCTGAGCTTTTGGCAAATGATCAATAAGCTGACACATCTGAGACTCTAATTCTTCATGTGATTTTTGTTGAAGGTAGTTTTTATCCTCCGATGCGATTCGATTAAATACGGAATACTCCTCGTCAAAGGAAGATGACTCTGATACCATACGGACCTTACTCAACCTTCTATAATGATCAATCACTAAGTTTGAGGCTATTCTCATTACCCAAGATAAGAATTTACCTTCATCCTTGTAATTGCCACTTTTTAGTGTATTTATGACTTTGATGAGAGTATCTTGGAATATATCATTGGCTAATGCACTGTCGCGGACTTTTATCATAATGAATTTGAAAATTTTGTCCTTGTGTCGGATGAGAAGTGTCTCGAACGCTTTTTCGTTGCCGTGAATATAATCTTGGATTAAATCACTGTCGGAGAAATTTGATAAAATCATTTTTACTATTATTTAGTCTAAAAAAAACTGTTAAAAGTAAAATTGATCTATAGGCTCGAATTCTTTATTTCTACTAAATTAGCATATTCGTTTCAAACGGCCAAAATAAATATTCATTTTCGATCAATAAATACTCACTATGCGCAAGAGAATGCTCATTTTAGGCTTGGTCACCTTACTAGTATTTCCAATACCTGCATTTCTTTTATTGAATTACTTCGAGTCGATTACTTTGGTAGAGTTTTTATCACTCAACGATATAAAAGTTATTCCCATTGGTTTAGGTTTAGAATTTGGATTCGTATATGCTCTTCTGGCGTATCTCATCATGAATGCTCCTTTTTTCGATAAAGTCCCGGTAAGGATAGATAAACTTGTGCAGCAGATGAATTTAAGGTGGTACGACGGTATTTTTTTATCCTTATGCGCAGGACTTGGAGAGGAGTTGCTATTTAGGGTTGGGGTTCAACATTACCTCGGCTGGCTATTAACTTCCATCGTTTTTATCGCTATTCACGGTTATTTGAATCCTTGGAATTGGAGATTTTCCATGTACGGAGTGATTTTACTGCCCTTTATTTTTTTATTATCTATCGGAATGTACACCTTTGGGATTTGGTTTTCAATTGCTGCGCACTTCATGTATGACGCTGTACTCTTTTCCATAATTATCTCAAAAACGAAAATGCATGAAGGTTAAAGATTCGATGAGCTCGCCTGCTTTGTGGTTTCAACAAGGTATTCGAATTTTCTGGTTAATAGGTATTGCATTAATACTTTTCACCGATAAATTTGACTTTCACAAAAAAATCAATTCATTTCACTCACTTTTGCTTGACTTTTTCTTTCGCTACCTTACACATTTAGGCGATGGGCTTTTTGCAGTAGTATTGGGGCTGATTATAGTCATTAAAAATGTTCGTTTAGGAATATTAATATGTGTATCCTACATTGGTTCAGCACTGTTTACACAGCTTCTCAAACAAGTGATTTTTCCTCATAACAATAGACCATACTTTTTTTTCAAGAACGACAGTACTTTTCACTTTATAGAAAACTTTCATTATCATTCGCACCACTCTTTTCCGTCTGGTCATGCCACGTCATGTTTCGCCATTTTCACGATTCTTGCCTATCATTTCAGTTCAAAAATTACTAGTCAAATCCTGTTTATCATTCTTGCAATTATCGTGGGGCTGTCAAGAGTATACCTGTCACAACATTTCTTTCAAGACGTTATCGCGGGTTCAATGATTGGTTATTTTTTCGCTCATTTCTCTTGGGTATTTTTACACTCAAATTTAGAAAAATTCAATGCGCCGATTGGCTCTGTTTGGGGTAGTTTCAAAAAATGATTCAATGACCATAAAAAAACTCATACAAGAAACGTTAAAAGCTATATTTTTTCGTCAACGGAATTAAGGAGAAGTGCTACATTTGTCAAAAAAATAATTTCTAATGCCAAAAATCTCAGTAAAAGCTGAAGCCATGCCGGCATCTCCAATAAGGAAACTTGTTCCGTTTGCAGAGGCAGCAAAAAAACGTGGTACAACCGTTTATTATTTAAATATCGGACAACCTGACATTGAGACTCCCGAAATCGCGCTTAATGCCATTAAAAATTTAGACAGAAAAGTTATTGAATATTCTCATTCTGCGGGCTTCGAAAGTTATAGAATGAAATTGTCAGCCTCTTATATTAAACAGGGATTACCGGTAAATACAGAAGATATTTTAGTCACGACGGGAGGTTCTGAAGCTCTTATTTTTGGTTTTATGACTACCTGTAATCCAGGTGACGAAGTGATTATCCCAGAACCATTTTATGCCAACTACAATGGCTTTGCCGTAACCGCTGGACTGAACGTTGTTCCAGTAACTTCGAGCATAGAAAGTGGCTTTGCTTTACCACCAGTCGAAGAAATAGAGAAAAAAATTACACCAAAGACTAAAGCTATTGTCATATGTAATCCTGGTAACCCAACAGGCTATTTATACTCTCAAAGTGAATTAGAGCAACTGCGAGATATCGTCAAAAAATATGATTTATTTCTTTTCGCAGACGAGGTCTACAGAGAATTTTGTTACGATGGAGCACAACCATTTTCTGTAATGAATCTCGCCGGTATTGAAAATAATGTCGTGATGATTGACTCTGTTTCAAAACGCTATTCGATGTGTGGAGCAAGGATTGGTGCTATGGTCACGAAGAATAAAGATGTCATGGCTGCAGCACTCAAATTTGGACAAGCAAGACTCTCACCTCCAACAATAGATCAGATAGCTGCTGAGGCCGCATTGGATACGCCGCAGAGCTACTTTGACAATGTTGTAGAAGAGTATGTTGAAAGACGAAATATAATGGTTGACGGATTAAATGAAATCCCCGGTGTGTTTTGTCCAAAGCCGTCTGGAGCGTTTTATTGTGTAGCAAGCTTTCCTGTTGACGATGCTGAAAAATTTTGTCAATGGTTGTTGCAAGATTTTAGTTACAATGGCCAAACGGTTATGATGGCTCCTGCTAATGGATTCTACTCAACAAAAGGCGCGGGAAAAAAGGAAGCACGAATAGCTTATGTTCTCAATAAAGAATCACTGAGAAATGCTGTTCAGTGTTTAAAAAAAGCACTTGAAGAATACCCCGGTAAAACAGTCTGAAACAATGACTGTTGAGGATATATTGGCAGCTGTTTCTGAAGAAAGGAAGGACAGCTTTAATTTGCTCCGAAAAACGATTATAGACAACCTTCCACAAGGATTCGAGGAAACTGTGAGTTACGGAATGATCAGTTATGTAGTCCCTCACAAAATATACCCGCAGGGATACCATTGCAATCCTAACATTGCGTTACCCTTTCTAAGTATTGCCTCTCAAAAGAATACCATAAATTTATATCATATGGGTATTTATGCTGACAGCAACTTATATGACTGGTTCGTATCGGAATTTCCGAAACATACTACTCAAAAATTAGCTATAGGGAAATCCTGTATTCGGTTTAAGAAAATGAACGAAATTCCTTTTAATCTATTAGGTTCACTTGTTGGTAAAATGACAACCAATGAATGGATCAACCTCTATGAGCGTACATTCAAAAAACAACTTAGCACACAACTTTTTGCGACAATATAGAAAGCATGCTCATGCTAAGCTGCTTTTTTCTATTTTCGTAAAATGAATTATGTTATTGTCGATGTTGAGACTACTGGAGGGAGTCCAAAAGCTTCTAAAATTACAGAGTTAGCGATATACAAATTCGATGGTGAAAAAATTATTGACGAATTTATCACCTTGTTAAATCCAGAGCAAAGAATTCCAGATTTTATAGTTCGCTTAACGGGTATCACTGATAAAATGGTTGAAGAAGCACCAAAATTCTTTGAAGTCGCCAAGCAGATTATTGAATTTACTGAAGGGTGTATTTTTGTAGCACATAATGTTTCATTCGACTACAATATGATCAGGGCTGAATTTAAAACCTTAGGTTATGACTTTCGGATGCCTCATTTATGCACTGTTAGATCTTCACGATATGTAATTCCCGGATATCCTTCATATAGTTTGGGTAAAATAACAAGCTCATTAGGTATCAAAATAGATGGGAGACATCGAGCCGGTGGAGATGCCTTTGCAACCACTAAATTATTTGAATTACTCTATAATAAAGACCCGTTTAAACTCGAAAAATTCATACAATACGAAGTGAATCCCCGAAACGTTCATCCTAACTTGGATTTAGACATACTAGAAGACATTCCCAATAAGGCCGGTATTTATAAATTCTTTAACGAATTCAATCAGATTATTTATATTGGTAAAAGTATTCATATTAAAAAACGGGTTGAACAGCACTTGAGGAATACAAAAAGTGCTAAGGGCGTAAGATTGATACAAGACATAGCAAGAATTGAGTATGAATTGACTGGTTCAGAGCTAATCGCCATGTTGAGGGAATCTAACCTGATCAAACAACATAAACCTATATACAATAGGCAATTACGTAAAAGTTTATTTCCCTACGGCTTATATGACGACTTGAACCCACAAGGGTACATTGAACTGAGCTTGAAATCAACCACGAAAAATCCTATTCAACCCATTCAATATTTTAATTCCAAAAAAGAAGGGGGTGACTACCTTAGGTATTTTTGCGAAAAATATGAATTGTGCCAAAAATTATGCTCATTATACAAGACCCAAGGCGCATGTTTTCAGTACTCGATAAAGTCATGCCACGGCGCTTGTCTAGGAGAGGAAATTGCATCCTTATATAACGAGCGTGTAAACAAATTTATAGAAGATATTAGTTTCGAAAAAGAAAGTTTTTTTCTCATCGATAAAGGTCGTGATAAAACTGAAAAAAGTCTCGTTTGGGTTGACAATGGTCACTTTAGGGGTTATGGCTACGCGCCTTTCCATTTTCATGGTAAAGAAGCCATGCATTGGGCGAGATATATAGACGAAATTCCAGAGGACAAAGACATAAAAATGATCATCAAATCATTTATGAAGCGAGACGCTACTCACAAACTAGTTTCCCTATAAAACCATGGCTGAAGGTGTTTTGACAATATTAGGTTCAGGAACTTCTCAAGGCGTTCCGGTAATCGCTTGCAATTGTGCTACATGCAAATCTGAGGACCCGAAAGATAATAGAACAAGAAGTAGTGTTTTGATACATGCTGACGGTAGACAATTTGTTATTGATACAGGACCAGATTTTCGTCATCAAATGCTACGAGAGAATGTTCAGTTCTTAAATGGTGTTATTTTCACGCACCAGCACAAGGACCATATTGCCGGACTTGACGATGTCAGAGCTTTTAATCACAAACAAAATGAAGCAATGCCCGTTTACGCAACTGCTGCAGTTAATGAGGCATTACACCGAGAATATCATTATATTTTTTCCGAAGAAAGTTACCCAGGTGTTCCTAAGCTAAGCGTCGAACTGATTGACCTTGCACCGTTCTCGATAACAAATTCTTTGCGTTTAACACCTATACTCGTAAACCATTACAAGATGCCGGTACTGGGTTTCCGTATGGGTGATCTGACTTATATTACTGATGCTAAAACTATTGCAGAAAGTGAAAAAGAAAAAATTATAGGATCTAAGACATTAATAATTAATGCTTTACATATTTATCCACACATATCACATTTTAATTTAGAGGAGGCTTTGGCATTTATCGATGTGGTTAAACCAGAAAAAGCTTTTCTCACTCATATTTCTCATTTATTTGGAAAACACGAAGACATTTTTCGCTTATTGCCCTCGCATGTAGAACCAGCCTTTGACGGCTTGAAAATACCTTTTTACTACTAAAGCTTAACGTTTTGCGGCTACCCGAAGGGCGGGACTTTTACCACAAAACTTGATTTGAAAAACTAATGTTTGATTAACCACAAAACTGTCTTTGGAACACGAACCCTCGCCTTTTGGGTAGGTGCTGTTAGCAGTAGTTTTATTCTGTCCAAAATTCTCCAATTGAATATGTTTTTGCTTGTCCACTAATAATCACTCGGTCTCCTTTGTCTTCACAATACAACTTGCCCAATCGTTCAGAAACTTGTTGAGCATAAAGTTCTTTTTTATTTAGTCTTTTCGCCCAAAATGGAATTAAAGAACAATGTGCAGAACCTGTTACAGGGTCTTCTAAAATTGATGCTTGCGGTGTGAAAAATCTTGAAATGAAATCGCAATTGTCTCCAATTGCTGTTACAATTACACCTCCTGGGTCAAGATTTATTTGGTCGAATAATTGTCTGTCAATTTTTATGTTTCTAACTTCTGTTTCATTTTCATACACCAAAACATAGTCTCTTGATTTCAAAATTTCTTTCGGTTGAATATTTAAGGATTTTGAAATTGTCGTTGGTAAGATGTCGACAATAGGCATTCTTGATGGGAAGTTCATTTTATATTTTCCATTTTCAATTTTGACAATTAAGTCGCCACTTAAAGTTTCAAACACAATTTTATCTTTCTTATAGTCAAGAATTGTCGCTAAACCATGAGCAGTTGCAAGTGTAGCGTGACCGCACAAATCCATTTCAATTTCAGGCGTAAACCATCGTAAATGGATTTTTTCTCCTTTGTCAACAAAAAAAGCAGTTTCAGCAACTGCGTTTTCTTTTGCTATTTTCAACAAGATTTCGTCTGACAACCAATTGTCAAGTGGCACAACACAAGCAGGATTTCCTCCAAAAATTGTGTCCGTAAATGCGTCAATTTGATATATATTATGTTTCACTATGTTCTGTTTAAAATTACTGCTAACGAGTATATACTAACAATAAAACGATACTTATCTAATCAATGTTGGGTGACTAAGGATGGTTTTAACATCCAATTTTGTATGACTAATTTAACTGCAATTTACAAATTATGAAAGGTGAACCATTCTTTGTTCTTCTTTTATTGCTAATTGAAGAACAAAATTATAGGTCGGACTTAAGCTTTCATAAATTGGTTTTATAAACTAGTCAAGTTGTTCGAATGAACGAATTGCATTGTTTGAACTAAAATAGAGCGTGTAATTTTTACCTACTGTAAAAACTTGGCTAACAAAACTGAATGCAAATGCTTGCTCGCCCATCACTACATATTCAATTTTGCTGCGGTATTCTATTTTTATCGGACCGCTTATTTTGTCAACCGTTCCTTGTTGCGCAGCTTTACGTGCTTTCCAATAGAAAAAAAGGCCAATGGCACTTAGGGGCAAAAAACTAAAGATGGAAAGGACTATCCCCCTTTCTACCATCAGAAGGATTAAAACACTAAAGATTACTGAAAGTGCACCAAAGACAACCAAGATAGTTAAACCCGCTTTTTGGGTTTGCTTTTTTTGCCTATCGCTTAAAAATCCTTTTCTATTTATCTTCAAATCCTCTTCAGTAAAACTAAAAAAAGGATAATTTACCCCTTTGCTTTTTGTTTTTGGTTGAATGGGGGTGGTCTCGTTTTGAGCAATTTTTGCTATACGATCTAGCGTTTGGTTGCCAAAGGATTTGTATTCTATAATTTCATCTGCAGTTAAATGAATGTATTTACTATACATACCAACACTGCCGCAAATAACTTCTAAAACATAATCATCATTTAGATTATATAAGACATAATTCCAAGGACTTTTGGTTATTTCTGTATAATTGTCGAGGTTAATCATGCTTTTCCAGATGTTGTTACTTTAACTTTTCACAGTTGATTTCACCTTCTAATTGAAAGCGTTCAAATTCCGAATCACTAAACGCACCATTACCATTATTAATTCTACGGAAATAAACATCACCAAAAAAGCATTTATCATTTTCTGAATAAACAATAGTACACCTAGCTGCTTTTGATTTTATGGTGCCATCTACTTTATTGGTTATTGAATAAGATTGAACATAATTTATATATTTTACTTTTGAACCAGGTTGCGCATTCTCAAACAATTCTATGGCATGCGCTTTTGATACTTCTGCATCTTTTTCATTAAAACTGTTTGACTGGTAACCCTCTGGAAGTTCATTATGAACATAATGTTTTGTTTTTCGGGAATTAGTGGACGGGTAACGTACATCAAACAAATACTGTGATCTCAACCCTTTTAACTTTAATGGTTGATTATTTTTTTTTAATTCACCCTTTGAGTTGGTATATTCAATGGTAATGATGGTGTTAGCGTCTTTTGGACTATCGCTAATTGCCATATTGTTAACTGCATCAACACTACTTTTGATGTATGAGTTGTTTTCAAAATCAGGAAAGGAAGATGCCGCATTAACATCTGGTAGTAAATCGAAAAAAAGATAGGTTGTTCCTTTTCCTTCTGGATCATAGTTGACCGCAAACACACTTAATTCACCAGGATTTGATTGGTTTTTGGATTTTAATTCCATTACTGCTTTTACTTTTGTTTGGTTTAAAGCACCAAACCAACATTTCCAAGCAATTGCACCCGACTTTTTTGCAGTTGCGTTATGTGCACCTGTGTGTTTTGTATGGTATAAAAATAAATTGTTTCCAGATGGCGTGCCGAACAAATCAAAAAAACCTGCATCATCAATTTTGATAACACCATATGCATTTTGCTTGGTTATATCTATTTCGTTGATGCCCACCAATGTGGAGGTTGCGGTATCTTCAATTACAAAAGGTTTTTCAGTAATAATTATCGTTTGTCCAACGGAGAAAAAGGGAGACAAAAAAAACAATATTGCAAGATGGTTGAGTTTTTTCATTTCTAATTGATTTTGGTTAAACAAATATAGAAAAGTTTTTATTGTTTGCAAGAAAACAAATTTCGTAATTCAATTTAACCATACGTTGCAAAAACGTAGAAATTCTTACACCACAAAATATTTATTCCAATCTATTTTTTAAACGATAGCCCTTTTTCTTTTAATGCTTTTTGTAAAATGGTGCATAACGTTTTGGCGCTTGGCGAAGAAGCGGATTTCGAAGCACTAAACTGTCTGCCATCACTAAACTTGATACGAAGCACAATCCCGATAGCTATCGGGATCATTTAACCACTGAACCGCCAATTTCTTGTAGGTGCTGTTAGCCACAGTGAAGTTTGTCGTTGTACAGTCGTGTCAGTCAGTGATTACTAGTTTGCTTTGTGTAATAATTTTATTGTCTTTTGTTAAGCGAATAAAATAAATTCCGCTTGCTAAATTATCCCTGTCTATTTTTATTTCATTTCCGGAAATCCTATTTATTGTTTTTACCTTTTGCCCAAACACATTATAAAGGTTGACTTCTGCCTCATGCAACATGGAGTTACTTTGAATAGTTGTAAAATCATTAAATGGATTTGGAGAAATGCTTAATTGATTTACATCGGTTTGGTTTTCTAAAACAGCAGTAACTAAAGTCAAATCACAATCCAAAATAAAAGGTTGGGAGTTGTAATTGTTTTTCCAGATTGTTACCACTTCAGGTATGAACTTCCACTCCACTTTGTTTTGAGAAACCAATACGTTAATGGAGTCCATGAGGTCATCCATTTTTACGTTAATGAAACCGGGTACTCCAAGATAGCTTTCTCTAAAAAAAACACTTGTGCAATAAAAACCGTTTGCTGGGGCCGCGCCAGATTGAATAGCATTTACTATATAGCGAATTTCATTCATTACAGTAGTAATATTTGTAGTGTCATGCACTTCTATCTTACAACCCTGCCCGTAATTGATAAGGTGATTAGAAGGTTGGTGTGTGAAAAACGAAGTCATAGATTGAGGTTTCCACATTCCGTAATCTACCGGATCATTTGTATGGCCCGGTGTTGCTGCCCCCCAAAGGATTTCAGGCGCCCATGTATAATTTGGGAATACAACTCCTGCCGTAGGGTTTTGATAATCTTGCCAGTCGTGTCCACTTTGAAGCTGGCTATATAAAAACCCACTCATTACAGTTCCGGGATTTACACCCAAACTATCATGAAGTTTTGCAACATCTGCATTGTTGTATGTGCTTTCGTGCGCATGAGGATCACATTCTACATTATTTATGTAAGCGGAGGAAATGTATTTTAATACATTTTGACCACCTGTGTTCATCTGAACAGTTCCTGTATCATATTTTATTACCGCTCTCAACAGTATATGATCGCTTCCTAAATGCCACTTAGCTCCTTTAGCAGTAGCCAATTGGGCCATCTGTATTATTCTGGGTCTTACGCTGTAAAACGAAGGAGGGTTAGTTAAGTAAGTGTAATTTTCTTCGTTATGCGAAACAATGTTGATATATAATTTTGGAAGTTGAGCCTGAGCAATAAAAAATGTGAATGTAAACTGCAAGGCAAGTAGTAATTTCTTTTTCATTTTCTTTTTGTCAGTGATTATAGTGCTGACTCTGCACTTTTTAGTTGAATCCAAGGTCAATAATATTCTGTCTTTGTTGCATTGTGGCTAACGGTTCTCAGCTATACGCAGGCAGGGATTTAACCACTGAACTTCCCACGAAGAACTGAACTTTAAATTTATCACTTTCCTGTCCTACGAAGCACGAAACCCCTGCTTGCGTATAGGTGATGTTAGCGGGTCGTTGTTCTATTTTTTCATTGTTTTTTCGTAAATATTTATCCATTCTTTGACACTTATTTTCTTCATTAAGTCACCAATGAGTTTGTATGGAATTTCGTCTAGCTTTTTAAAACGAATACAACTTTTTCCCATATCAAGTTTTTGCTTAGTGTGCTTTGGATATTCCGTTACAAACCATTCCAATAATTTGGTGTCTGCATAAATGCCCATATGGTAAAAATTAATAGAATTTTTCTGCGAAGCAAGTCCTGCAAATGGTAGTGGTTCACTTGGTTTACAATGATAACCTGCTGGATAAATTGTATGAGGGACAACATATCCCAAACCACCATAACTAATGGCTGCTTCAAAACCGTCCGGCAGGTTCTTTACTATAACTTCGTGTAGTTTGTTAAAAGGTTCTGACCTGTCTTTGGGAAGGTTTGTCAGAATTTCGTTTACAGTTTTTCCGTTTGCTTTCATATGTGATTAGTGTTAACGATGTTGGTCAAGTAAAATCACATTTCCGTCAGGGTCGGTTAGCATTAGGCTTGCAGGCCCTTTGGTTTTTTCGTCAGCTTCGCTTGTAAGTTTAAGTCCACTGGTTTTTAATTGTTTCTGAATTTCTCGAATGTCATCAAAATTTTCTATGTTGCTTGCGTTTTCATCCCAACCTGGGTTAAAAGTCAAAATGTTGCCTTCAAACATTCCTTGAAAAAGTCCAATGAGTGCATTGTCATTTTTCATTATTATGTAGTTCTGTTCCATACTTCCTGCAAAAGCATTGAAACCTAATTTTTCGTAAAATTCTTTTGATGTTTTCAAGTCTTTAACGCAGAGACTGATTGAAAATGCTCCTAATTTCATATTGTTTAGTTTTTCTGTTTTAGTTGTTTCTGTGTTGTTATTTGGATTTTGTGCAAAAACTGTATTGATGAAATAACCTGTTGCAAATGATGCAACTAGTCCTGCAACGATTAAGTATCTTTTCTTCATTTTATTGTTTTTTGTTGTCTATTCAATTTGTCTACTGTCGTCTTTTTACAATGCCCGCTAACGTTCAGACGACTAGAGAAGGCAGCATTTTAATTAAGTTCGTTGATCGCTGCTTTTTCTAGTCGTATGTTGGAAGCAGTTTTTTACTACCCCCTTATCAAAAATAGTAAAAAAACGTAGTCAAGTAACCCGAAACTTTAAAAAATAC